>JBBSDG010000051.1:0-15966 GCA_038249635.1 Bacteroidales bacterium
CATAAATTCCTTCCATTTATAACCAACAACTACGATTTTGCCGAAATGCTGAGTGAGATGCTTGGCGAAATGAATGCCTCTCATACGGGAGGTGGCTATCGCAATAACCAGCCTAATACGGATCAAACCTCAACGCTTGGCCTGTTTTACGATTATACTTATACCGGCAAAGGGTTGGCAGTTGCAGAAGTGATCATTGGTGGACCGCTTGATAAAGCATCATCTAAGATAAAAAAAGGTAATATTATCGAAAAGATTGACGGACAATTGCCCGACTCAGTCGATTTTTACCAATTACTCAACCGCAAAGTCGGAAAGCCAACGCTACTTTCCGTTTACGATCCGGTTACAAAAACACGCTGGGACGAAACCGTTAAACCCATTTCGGGTGGCGAGGAAAATGAGTTGTTGTACAAACGCTGGGTGGATAACAGGCGCAAAGAAGTCGATCAGCTTTCGGGTGGTAAAATCGGGTATATCCATGTGCGCGCAATGAACGATGCCAGTATGAGAACCGTTTATGAGGAAGCTCTCGGAAGAAATATTGGTAAGGACGCTATTATTGTGGATACCCGTTTTAACGGTGGTGGCAATATTCACGAGCAACTATCGGATTTCCTGAGTGGTAAAAAATACATCGACATAATTCCTCACGGACAATATATTGGTTCGGAGCCTTATGACAAATGGGTAGAGCCATCGATTGTGCTGATCGGTGAAAGCAATTATTCCGATGCTCATCTCTTTCCGGTGGCATATAAAATAAAGGGGGTTGGCAAAACGCTGGGGATGCCTGTACCCGGCACAGGAACTTTTGTATGGTGGGAAACACAGATCGATCCTACCTTGTATTTTGGCATACCAATGGGCGGATGGCGCACGGCTGATGGCAAATTCTGCGAGAATAACCAGTTGGAACCCGACATCAGAATCCACAATGATGCTGACATACTTTCCGCAGGCCGCGATCAGCAGATAGAAGCAGCAGTAAAGGATTTGATGAAATAGTCATGAGAAAATTTTCTCACTAACCGAAAATGATATTATGGCGTATTCCATGTGACCTTTAAAAATAAAATTAATAACACATGAAAAAGTAAGATTTAAGGAATAGAATGCATTTTAGTTGGATCAGACCTGATTATATCTTTGGGTCTGATCCATAATTCAGGGTGTTACTTCTTTCTCCTTTTTTCTATCATTTGCTCTCCAAAACCAGAATCCAATCGCTTCCTTTTAAAGGCGGTGTAAATTCTGCAATCAGCGATTTGGTGTCTATTCTTTCCGTATTTGAGTAGCTGCCGGTGCCTGGATTTAACCATTTTGCGCTAATTTCTTTCCCGGTGAGTTTAGTTAGCGACACTTTAAAACTTTCGCCAACAGGTGTATATATTAAAACAACAGAGCCATCTTTTGCCCGTAAAGCTCCTATATAATTTTCGCCAACAAATGTATTATTGGTAATCACATTCCGGTCAGGGCGCAAATTATTTAGTCCAAATTGTTCGATCAGTTTTCGTAAATATCCCATTTGAATACCTCCCGGACTCAACACTCCTTTTTGCCACGGGTATTTTACTGCTATTGGAGAATATCGGCCTTTTTCCCAAAAACACCATACACTTCCATTTCCATATGTATGCCCGCAAGCACCTGAAAACACTGACCAGTAAGCAGCAGTGCGCACATCGTAATCATTAAAATATCCAAACGGAGTTAACGAATCAGGAAACTCAGAGGGATTATCTTTATATTTCTCATCTAATTTTATTTCCCAGAAACGCACCGGTATATCTTCGTATCGCGGTTCTCCATCCAGACAAGGTTTTACCGGAAACATGCAATAATTGGTCAATGCATACATATAGGTTGGCACTTTTCTGTTGCTGTGTCCGGTTTGGGTCATGTTAAAGTCGAGCCACTTTTCATCGTGAAAAAAGCTTGCCGAAGAGCAATCGCCTCCCGGATGGTAGGTAACTAAATGTGATCCGTTGTCACCTTTTTTAATGCCTTTTACCAAATTACGGATAATGGTATAATGTTCTTCTGTACCTGGGTTTCTATCGCCACCCATAACCCAAACAATATTCCAGTTATTTTTATACCTATTCCCAATGAAATTTCCATAATTCAACGCATTATCAGGATTTAAAAGCAGGTTTTTGTCGCCCCAGGGTTGATAATCCCATGCATCGCCCCAGGTTGGAAGCATAGCCAAAAATAAGCCCAAACTTGCTGCCTTATTTACGACATAATCTACAAATTCAAAGTATTTCTCATTGGGCTTATTCAAATCCAAATCAATTAATGGTAAATCGCCCAATCGGTTAGGTTCGGTAAGACCGCGAAGTTCAGGCACCACCACCACTTGTATAACGTTAAAGCCTTGTTTAGCCCGTGTTTCCAGGTAATAGTCAACTTCTTTTTTGTCGAGACGGTGAAATATTTCCCAACCCGTATCGCCCAGCCAGAAAAAAGGTTTACCATCGGCATATTCAAGGGAATGTCCATCAGCCGAAACTTTTAGCCCTTTTGGCGGGTTTGCAAACTGCGCCAATGCTAAGTTAAATGCCAGTACAATCAGGCAACAAGTAAGGAAAAGTGTTTTTTTCATTTGGTAATATTTTTTTATTAGGTTGATCAGTAAATGGAATCCTGATTTATAATCAACAACTTTAAATTTTATTTTTTGCAGGCTTTGTTTTTTTGTAAATGCCTGTTTCTGTTTTATATATACTTTTATTCCAGATAAATACACGAACAAAGTGGTACTCTTCTATAAGTTTCATTTTGCTTGTATCACGTACCTAAATCTTTTATCAATCTGTCTTTTCTCCCTTGCTCGTTTCATTTAATAATCGCATTTGATTAATCCTGAAATGAATTTCTATCATTCGGAACCTAAATTTCTGCTTCCTTGTAAATAGTGTAGTTGCGTTTCTTTGAACAAATATCATGATGCTGCACAATTGTGCATTTATCTTTCTCTTCTAATCCTCCAATCCAGGCTATTTTCTCCCTAATGGAAAGATGATCCTGTCCTTTGAGCGAACAATCGAGACGGCGCTCTATGTAAGGGCATTCAAAGGCAATTCCATAAATATTTATTGAGTCATTCATTGTTAAAATTCAACCTCAAATTTTTAAATCTATATTTTTTTTGATGATTATTCTATGATCTGAAATTTGACTTTTTGATCATTCACGATTACAAAAAAATCTCCAGCCTCAACTATTCGCTTTCCTGTTTCATCGGTATACGATAGATCGCGCATTGGGTCAATTTCAAAGGCATATACAGTTTTATCGCCTGCATTAATGGGTTTCTTTTCAAAGTATTTCAACTCTTTGATTGGGCGTGAAATGGAACAAGCCGGATCAGAAATGTACCAAAGAACAGTTTCCTTACCATTTATTTTTCCCGAATTCCTGACAGTTATCTCTGCAGTAAGTTTTTGCCCTTTTGTTATTTTATTTTTAGATAATCTGACATCGGAATACTCAAAATCGGTATAACTCAATCCATGTCCGAACCAATACAAAGGCTCGGTTGCAATATCCTGGTAATTGCCCATTTCTTCATATGGGCGCGCACTCTGGCGCATGTTGTAATACGTTGGGATTTGGCCTGTGGTAAGTGGAAATGTAATGGCCAGCTTACCTGATGGATTAATCCTACCGGATAATATGCCTGCCAGGGCTGATCCTCCCGCAATACCTGGTTGCCAGATTTCGACAATAGCATCGGCCAAATGTTCCAGCCTGATCAGTTCAAGTGGACGTCCATTCGAAAGGATCAGAACAATTGGTTTCCCGGTTTTTTTTAGTTCCTGTACCAGTTTTTCCTGAATGGCAGGTAAGGCTATCGTTGACCGGGAAGCATTTTCGCCACTCCATTCCTTTTTCTCTCCGAGGCAAATCAGAATTACATCCGATTCCTTGGCAGCAGTAAGAGCTGCAGAAAATCCTGTCTCATCAATTCCATCGAAATCACACCCTTTTGCATATTTGATTTCACACTTGCTTCCAAATTCCTTGGCAAGTCCTTCGCGGATTGATTCTACATCATTTACTTTACCATTGTAGGACCAGGCACCCATTAAATTTGCCTTATCGGAAGCCATGGGTCCAATTAATGCAATTTTTGCAAAAGAGGTATTAAATGGCAGGGTTTTCAAATTATTCTTGAGCAAAACCATTGATTCTGAAGCCAGTTTCTGAGCTATTGCAATACTTTCATTTTGAAGGTAACGGTCAGATTCATCAACAACTGTAGTATATGGTTTATCAAATAACCCAAGGCGGAACTTCACGCGAAGAACACGGCTTACTGCATCATCAATTTTGGCCATCGAAATCTTCTTTTCCGTAACAAGTTGAGCCAGATTTTCGAGGTAAATGCTGTCTTTCATGTCCATTTCAACACCTGCCGTAAACGCTTTATATCCGGCTTCCTTGCGGTTGGCCGCCACTCCCTGGTAAATCAATTGTTTTATAGCATTCCAATCTGAAACTACAAAGCCATCATGCTTCCAACGCTTTTTCAGGATTTCAGTTAATATGTAAGGGTTTGCCGAGGCGGGAACGCCGCTGATATCGTTGAAAGAGCTCATCAATGTTGCGGCTCCTGCTTTTACACAGGCTTCATAAGGCGGCAAATAGGTTTCCCAGAGCGATTGCCGGGAAATATCAGAATAACGATAATCACGCCCTCCTTCAGATTCGCCGTATCCAACAAAGTGTTTGAGGCATGCTGCTATTGAATATGGATCGTTTAATTTTTTTCCCTGGTAACCTTTAACTGTGGCAACTCCAAATACGGCAGTCGTGTAAGGATCTTCACCATATCCTTCGGCAACGCGTCCCCAGCGCGGATCCCTGGCAACATCTATCATTGGCGAAAACGTCCAGTCAATTCCCGAAAGCTTTGTTTCTTTGGCAGCCATGGCCGCAGCTTCGGTTACCAGTAGCGGGTTCCACGAACAGGCCTGCGCCAGCGAAATGGGATAAATAGTCCTGAAACCATGAATTACATCAAATCCAAAAAGAATGGGTATTCCCAGCCGAGATTCCTCCATTGCCTTTTTCTGAATCATGTTTCGCAATGCAGGATCAGAACTAAAATAAATCAATGAGCCAATTCCAGCCGGAATCTCTTTCGAAGCCTCGCCAATATTATTCACATTGGTATTTTCACCTGTGATGTACTGGTTGAGCTGGAGAATCTTTTCATCCATCGTCATTTTCGAAACCAGGTCTTTAATGCGCGATTCCAGTGGTGCGTTTTTGTCTTTGTAAACCGCAGTTTTAACTTGAGCATTCAGCGAAAGTTGACTAACTAAAATGATTGCCAGAAATGTATTTATTCGTTTCATATTAATTTGGAGTGTTTATTTTGATGATAACAATATGGTGTCAATAGCAGGAATCTCTTTAATTAATTGTGCTTATATCTTAATGATTTTACTTCTAAATATGCTTGTTCCAGATTGAACTTGTAGCATATAAAAACCTGAATTTACGTTTTCGAGGTTTAGTGCAACATTGTTTTCGCTGTCGAAACCAGATTGTAGTTTTACATTTTTAATCAGCTTACCGCTAAAATCAAACAAGCTTATATTTATAGCTTCGTGGTTGGCAATGCCGCTAATGGTTAAATTTAACATATTGCCAGTAACAGGGTTAGGATACACACTTAAAGTACCGTTTTGCGATTCACGTGTTTCTCTAACACCCACAGTATTTATCGTTTCAAGTAACGATGCATAATAGTTACCCATTTTTGTATAACCGGCAGCGGTTGGATGCAATTGGTCGCTACTGATATCTGTTGGCACATTCCAGCTTATTCCATTTCTTACGTCAGCTAAAAAACATTTTTTACCCTGGTCGGTATGTTTCTTAACAATTACCGGAACCTGTACATTCCAGGCACTAAATGCATTTGCATCCCATGCAACAGGAGTAAGATTGCTGACATAAATGGCAACATTTGGTTTTGTTGAATAAATCAAAGATATCAAACCATCTAATTTTGCAGCTGCGGGACTTTCAGGATTATAATTAGTTTCTGTGGAGTTAAAATAATCGTTAATACCAATTTCAAGAATGATAATATCACAATCGACACCTTTTAAGTTCGGACCTGCTGTCCAACTATCATAAATATTGCCCACCTTGCTGGCACCAGGACCAACTATGTAGCCACCGTAACCTGAATGACTGCTGGTTCCATCTGTTTTTCTTCCTACGTAGCTGAAATTATAACCATCGGCAGCCAATTTATTCTTTAAAACGCCTCGGTAACCAGGTTCAGCCTGAGTTAAGGAATTACCGATACAATGAACTTTTAAAGAACCAACAGTAGCAGCAGTTACTGTAATTGCAGATGTAGCTGTTTTGTTTCCATCAGCAGTTTTTACTGTAATAGTAGCAGGCCCAACAGTTACACCGGTTACAACACCTGTTGTACCAACGGTTGCAACAGCTGGATTACTTGATGCCCAGGTAACTGATTGGTTTGATGCATTGGCAGGAGCAACAGTTGCTGATAATGTAGTATTAACGCCAACAACAACACTTGCTGATGTGGGACTAACTGTTATTCCGGTTACTGAAACTGAATCACCTGGTGTAACAGTATATTTATCAATATCAGCAGCAGAATTACCCGAACCAATTTGCAATTTGATTGTATTTCCTGTTCCGGAAGATAAACTGATACTAACTGTAACTTCTGAAAAAATATTCCACCCTAATGTTACAGGAAAAGATATATTTTGGATAAAAGTACTATTCACATAAAGACCTATATTACTGGTAGAAGAAAAACCATTCGAATAGCGAATAACAAGACTTGCATTTCCGCCGGATCCTCCGTTAACACTTGCAACCTGTGTAAAAGAACCTACTGCGTTTAAATTCCCAATCACATATCCATTAGATGCATTAGAAGCTGTCTGTGTTTGACCACCACCGCCATAAGTTCCGTTTTCAGCTTCATACGTATAGATTCCACCACTTGATTTAACTGTTATGACACAAGTTGCCATTTTGCTTCCATCCGCAGTGGTAACAGTTATTGTAGCAGTTCCAACTGCAACACAGGTTACAACACCGGTAGTACCAACTGTTGCAATATCAGTATTGTCTGATGACCAGGTAACAGATTGGTTGGTTGCATTTAAAGGAGAAAAAACCGGAGAAAGTTGAGTTGTGGCACCAGTTAAGACTGTTGCTGTTGCAGGGTTGATAGAAACACCTGATACAGGCACATTTACTGCGACGCCACAATTATAAATTCCTGAACCGGGAGTGCCTATATCGCAAATAGCGGGAGCCAAACGATTGACTAAATCAGTTGTTGGGCCACCACCAATATTAGCAGCATTATTGTTGTCAACTACAAATAATTCCTGTACAATTTTTGCAATATCCTTTGCCCAAGCAGCAGATGTGCTTTGAGGACTGAAAGAGTAACCGTATTTTGATGCAAATTGCGACTCAACATCTCCGTGAGGTCCCGTTTGTACTTCAATTGCAACAACATCCCAGCAAGTGGCATCGACCAGATAAGCACCATATTTTTGCAATGTGCGCGCCATAATAATACCAGGACCTGTTTTTAATCCCATTGCTTCAACATTCACATTTTGGGGAATTGCTAAAAGTGATCCCATTTTAAACTGAGGAACACTGCCGCCATAATAATCGCAAGCACCGGAATTATTATAGTTACCGTCAGCTTTCACCGCCGGCCATCTGTACCCACCATTTGTTTTGCTAACATATAACTTTGTATTAACATTCATTTTTATCACATGCTGAATATAAATATTTGAATCAGCAATTATTTGAGCTTCGGTATAGTTTGGCGTTAATTCACCACATCGGATTGATCCTCCTAAAGCAGACATTCCACTTCCACCATGGCCACCTTGAATTCCATCGGTGTATAAATCTCCACTGGGATAAGCATATAGAGATGATGCAGGTCCTGAAGTAGCACATCTGTGAAGACATTGTAAATTTATAATCGTATGTCCGTCATTGGCTAATATTGATGTAGAATTATTTGGTGTACCACTAGGTATTCCATTAATCCAGCCATCTGGTATTGGACCCGAAGAAATCTTGGCACCCTTATCGCACCTCTTGCTACCTTCCCAACCGCATTTATAAATACCAGTTTCAGGTGAATTAGGAGAAAGAATTAATATTTCGGCATCTGACGTAACACCCCATGCTGTTGGAGCATTTATCTTTGCATCCACATATACAGCATCATTATGAATCGCCATATTCCAAATAGAATTGTTGGCAAATGGGCGTAAGTAAGGGTCACGTTGTGCAAGCAATGTTACGTTCCATAAACATAGCAGCGTAAAAGCAACAAGAAATACTTTTTTCATAATACAAGTTTTTGTTATTAATCAGGAAATTGTTTTTTGTAAACGTTAAACCACCTCATTGGGGGGTAGATATGAATAATTAGCTATGCCTGAAAATTATGAATTTCATAGCATGAGCAATTTCAAGAAATTAAGCCATGTTATTTACCACGAAAAACAAGAATGCCAAAGATCAGCAAACGTTATACTTTGGCACATTATACAGGCTTTTTAGTCAACCCTCTTAAAGGTTGGATTCTTTAATTATTCATTGCAAATTTATTCATATACGCATCGTTAATGTGGTTGATTTGTTCTAATTGATAGTTGTTTTGACCGCAAGTGTTTTTTTTAAAAATTGGCTATGGTTTAACTTTCAGTTGCTACTAACATTTGATATCCTGCATTGATTTATCGATACCGGGATTCACTTTCCTTACTTAAACGCTATGCTCTGTTTTTTTACACTGTTTTAAAGAGAATCGCCATAAACAGCAAACTCGCAAATTGAATATCCCCATTCAGTTCCCCTTTCGGTTGCATACATTCTTACATAACGGCCTGCAACTTGCAATCCTGAAATTTCATCTGCCCCGCCTTTACCAGTGGTTGTAGAATAAATAGTTGTCCAGTTTATTGCATCATTCGAAAGTTGAATCTGGTATGACTTTGCATAAGCCAGCTCCCATTTTAAGGAAACCTTTGTGAGAGAAAAAACAGCTCCCAGGTCAACATATATCCATTCCAAGTCCGATGATTCTTTAGATCCCCAACGTGATAATGTATCGCCGTCAAAAGCTTTATTTTGCTGTGTTCCGTCAGTTTCAACCGAACTCGCCTTATAGGTTTTGTTTAAGGCTACATTCACGAAATGAGTATCATAAACTTCAAATTCCAGTAACGAATAACCATAAATAGTACCACGTTCAGCAGCGTTCATTCGTACAAACTGACACACTTCTGTAAGGTTTGAAATAATGTCGGAATCTCCATCGCCATTTGCAGTAGCGTAAATACTTCTCCAGTTTACTGCATCAGTAGATACCTCTATCTGATATGCTTTTGCATAAGAATATTCCCATTTTAATACCAGTTTTGAAATCGGCATCACGCTACCCAAATCCACCCAAATCCAAGCAGTATTGGTGTTTTCAGCCGACGCCCATCGGGTTGTGCTATTCCCGTCGAAGGCTTTGTATGCCTGGGTTCCATCTGTTTCAACAGAACTAGCTTCAGCACTTTTATTTAAAGCAATATTCGTAATAGCTGAATCTGATTTACTGCCGGCATCGAAAATGGACGATGCTAAACCAAGATTTTGCTTTGATGGCAAATTAAGATTTTTTGTTGCAATTGAAATAGCTGATATACTATTCTCTATTTTAATTTTACGAGCGTTTACTGTCATAAAACTTAAGAATATCAACGTCACTAAAAAAACATTTTTCATCAAATTTACTTTAGATATATACTGGTGAAAGGTATCCCAGATTCTATTTGAAAATTCAGGTTTTAATAAATGCAGCAATTCCTTTTAGTCCGGGCAAGTATTTCACATTTTCATCGATATGGATGCACCTCACGATGCATCGACCAATAGGCTGAAAGAAGCTTATAAAACAATGCGTTAACAGCATTTCTCCGATTAATATTAATCAGTACAGAGAAAAGAGACTTCCATTTTTTTGATGGAAGTCTCTTCTTTAATTTCAAGTTGTGTGATCTGTTAACCTACCTGATAATTGAAACAGCTTATTGTTTCACAAACCTGTTCACTGATGTTTTATTGTTTTCAAAAGTGATTCGTACGGCATAAATTCCGGGCTTGAGATGATGTATATCAATTGCCTCATTTTGGGCAGTACATGTAACTGATTGCAAAATTCGTCCGTCAATTGACAAAATTTCTACGATTCTCATGTTTTCTCCTTTTATGTTAATCCTGTCTGCTGCAGGATTTGGATATACAGAGAAGTTGAGAACTTCAGTTTGAATACCTGTGTGAACAACAGCTTCAGATTTCTCAAAAACCATATTATCCATATAAACAGTGGCTCCCGAAATGGTAGGCATCAATTGGATAGTAACAGAGCCAGAAGTGCTGGCAACAAATGGGAAAACAAATGTTTGTACCTGATCGGTTAAATCAATGGCTTTGTCAAGTAATTTTATTTCACCAACCTTTACATCGAAATGCATTTTACGGGCAGAAGCAGCTTTGGCATCAAATTTAAAGGTATAGCTGCTATCTTTTTCAACTTCAATTATGAAGTTGTTTTTGATTCCAGCATCATACCATGATGAAGAAGATGGCTTCACGACCTCAATCATCAATGAATTTTTTCCTCCAATAGCTGAATTCTTATCTGTAGAGAATTTAGCAATTGTTTCATCGCCCCATGCATAAACCCATGGCAAACTATCAGCTTCGAAAGTTCCATTGGGGATAAAGTTCCATTTTGCATTGGGGTCAAATTCTTCAATTTTCCAATCATCTAAATAACTTCCATCGCCCCACCAACCAACTACCAGATTTCCTGCGGCTCCGAACCCGCCATATAAACTTGCTGTACCGGAATAAGCATCGCACGTAACAAAAATGTAATTGCTGGCATCGAATGTTACAAGTTCTCTTATCTTAATTTGGCTTTGCCCATTTTCCTGAGTGTCTGTTGCCCGAAGGGTATCTTTGCCCATCACAGCGTAGGCATCACTTGGCATGTGATCTAGTTTCAATTCACCCGGATTTGAAGATTTAATCCAAAAGGAGAAGTGATACCATTTATTTGATTCAAAAAGGTTATTTGCCTGCGACCACGAGCCTTTTGCAGGAGCAAAATACAGGCAATTTGAACCTGAATGGGCGTTCGCTGAATTCAATTCAGGAGTGCCTTCATTCACATAAAATGGATCCGTTGTAGTTTCGAATCCCTCATCAAGGATCGTCTGAGCTTTTGCTGAAAGCAATCCAAGTAAAATAAACAGAAAAGTGTAAATGGTTTTTTTCATAGTAATTTGTTTTAAGTAAGGTTAATAATTTTATAAATCCAACAATGGAGTCTGGGAAATTTAAACTCTACCTGTTATACAATCACTCATGGCGTTTTACTCACTTGCGTCTGTAGAAATTTATTGCAGGCATTAATTTCTTTTTCAACGCTTGCTAATTGTTCGTTTTCGAGCCATTGAAATTTTAGCTGAATTGTTTTTCTTTCCCCCGGTTTTAATTCCGACAAGTATTTCACGCTTTCGTCAATATTACCATTGTGGTCGAGTGCGCTGGAACCTATTTCAATGCCAATCCCATCCCAGTTTTTGTGTAATAGCGAATCGTTGTTTGAATTGGTAAATTCTTTCGAATCTTTGCCTCCGTTGCAAAACCAGGTTTGGAAATACGGCGAAGCAGGCACCGTAATGGCAATACCCGTATTATTTGGATATTTTAATAACGAAGTTACCGTTTCTGAATTAGATGTATTTATTTTCAATATCTCTTTGTGAACTATTCCTGTTTCGGTTCTCACTTTTTCATCTGCTGCTTTATGCCATGTTTCGATGTCGTTAGGTAAAGGATTGCAACCACGTTCCTGAACAAATTGAGACGGCACAATAAGTTTGGAATTCTCCTCTGGTCGAAAGGTAATGTGGTATCCCCAATCGGGAATTTGCGTTGTATCACTTATGTTTTCAATACTGTCTTCAACCAGAATTCCCAAAGTGTCATGCCGGAGAATTATCTTTTTGGTTACCTTAAAAAGTGCTGTACCTCTTTCGTACCATGGTAAATCTGAATTTTCATTAAATGTTCGATAAATAAATGAAGCCTGAACAGTACACTTATTCCCGTTTTCAACTTTAAATTGAATTTCGGATACCGGAATATTTGAAGTTTCGCCATGTAAAGGACAAAGCTGGCCATCGATAGTTACAGGCATGCCCCAATTTTTCAGCCCATACAATTCAACACCGGCAGCAAGGGTTTTCAGGAATGTAAATCCGGGAGAAGGGTTTCCGTTTATTTTTATTTCATCAGATCCTAAATCAATAGTTTCAGTATCGGGAAGACCAATTGGAGCG
The DNA here is from genome assembly GCA_038249635.1 of Bacteroidales bacterium. Lineage (GTDB taxonomy): Bacteria > Bacteroidota > Bacteroidia > Bacteroidales > UBA4417 > UBA4417. The sequence goes on from JBBSDG010000051.1 coordinate 12,468, forward strand.
TCCCAGAATATCTGTTGTCCATTTATCCATGCCTGACCAAGTGAAAATCCTTTCGATGGTAATATCTCTACTTCCACCATTTTGTTCGAAAACTTCACCCGGTTGGCATTTACAGGATCATTATTATCATGAAAAACACTTATACAAAATCCGTTTTGCTCAATTGCGTTTATTGCATTCAGAGACAATTCCTTCACATTTAAACTCTTAAGTTTTGAAATCGTTGACATATTTCCTCTGAATTAAATGTTAGAAAACGTTATCAACAGTAAACCAATAATATAGAATGAAAACATGGTTACCAATAGCTTGTTGGTCACGGAGTCGGCATCTTTAAACTCTTTCCAAACAAATATTCCCCAAAGCATTGCCACCACTGGTGCGGCATTACTTAGCGCATAAGCAATTGCAGGATTTGCTGCACCAACAGCCATAAAACTAACCACCATGCCTAGACACCAAATCATTCCACCTAAAATTCCTGAGCTGTGTTCTTTAATGGTTCCTTTCCAATACATTCTCATAGTAACAGGCTCACCTTCTACTGGTTTTGCCATAAAAATTGGATTGATAATAAATGTTGTAATTAAAATTCCAATAGAAAAGAAGAACAATGCTGAGTAAGGAGTTAAATTTCCACTGCTTCCGGAAACAAATGCAGGGTCAATGGATTTAACAGTAAAACCATAGAAAAAAGCAATAACAACACCTGCTACCACCGAAAGGATAATTCCTTTCACTGATGTTTTTTTACGAATGCGGGCAATTCTTTTATAAATTACACTACTTATTGCAATAGCTGAAATAATAATGGCCACACCCGCCCACAACATAGCAGGTTTTTGTGAGGCAACTCCTCCGGCTGAAACTACTATGATATAATTAACAATGGTTCCCAATATCCAGGCAATACCACCACCAATAGGAAATGCAATCGACATTCCAGCAACAGCAATAGCCGCAACCAAAAGCAACGTTCCTAAATTCCACAAAGCGCCACCAAGCATTGCGTATGCTATACTTTTAAAATCGGCTTGCTGAATGTCGGACAGAAATGCTCGCCCCTCGCTGCCAAAGCTTCCCAAAGTGAAAGCAGACAAGGTGCAAATAAGGACAATTCCCAGTACCATATCCCAATAGAAAAGTTCGAACCGCCATGTTTTAGAAGCAATTTTTTGTGCATTAGCCCACGAACCCCAGCAAATCATTGCCAACACGCAAAAGAAAATTGCCAATCCGTAATTGTGTATAAGTACCATAATTTTAATTGTTTAGAGGTTTTATGTTATCCAAATATTTCGTCCGGGTATTCGCTAAGGTCTTTTACAATCCAATCCGCAGACTTCAATTTATCAGCCGGAAAGGAAGTAAGCAGCGCCAAGCATTTTGCTCCTGATTTTTTTGCAGCTTCAACTCCCGAAGGTGCATCTTCAACTACCAGGCAATCCACGGGATTCAGTCCTAACTTATTGGCGGCAGTGATAAATATTTCCGGATTCGGCTTGTTGTTGGTAATGTCACTTCCACAAACCAGCGCATCAAAAACGTTGTTTTCAAAACCGAGGAGTTGAAGATTTACATTCATTTTATACATTCCGGCACTGGTTGCAACGGCCAACTTTAAGCCTTTTTCTTTACAAATTTTTATGAAATCTACTACTCCGGTTAATGGTGCAATATTTCCTTTGGCCAGTTCTGCATAAAGCTTGTAAATGCTATTTGCTTCTTCGGAATTATTATATGGAATGCCATTTTTAAGGGCAACTCCACCAAAAAAACCTTTTTCACCGGTTCCATAAAAAGGGATAAAATCTTCGTGCTTCACCTTAAATCCTTTTCTGCCAAAATACTGAATGGCTGCTTCCGAAGTTAAATGTTCTGAGTCGAGCAAAACTCCGTCCATATCAAACAGTATTCCTTTAATCATAAATCATCATTTTTTGTTGGATTCAATTATTAATACCCAATCGTTTTTGTCACCGGCTGAAGGTGGAGTAAACTCAGCATTTAGTTTTGCCGTACTTACCTTTTCTTTATTGCTATAGATGCCAGTGCCGGGATTAAACCAGCGTGCCGAAATATCGCGTTCCTTCAACTTCGAGAGAGATACCTTAAATTTTTCGCCCACTGGAGAATAAATTAAAACTGCTGAACCATCCTTAGCCCTGAGAGAGGCAATATAATTTTCGCCGATAAAAGTATTATTTGTAATTACGTTCCTGTCGGGACGCAAATTATTTATACCATACTGTTCGATAAGTTTTCGTAAATAGCCCATTTGTATGCCACCCGGGCTTGAAAGAGCTGTTTGCCATGAGTATTTCACAGCCAAAGAAGACGACTTTCCTTTTTCCCAAAACATCCAAACACTACCGTTGCCATAGGTGTGTCCGCAAGCACCTGAAAACACAGACCAGTAAGCTGCAGTGCGAACATCGTAATCGTTAAAATAACCATAAGGGGTAAGAGAATCATCTACTTCGTATGTATTATTTCTGTATGTACTGTCCATTTTCATTTCCCAAAAACGAACCGGAATGGCTTCATAACGTGGCTCTCCATCAAGACAAGGTTTTACGGGAAACATGCAATAATTATTTAATGTATATAAATAATTAGGCAGTTTTCTATTGCTATGACCCGTTTGTGTCATATTAAAATCGAGCCACTCATCTTCGTGAAAAAAACTTGCTGATGAGCAATCGCCACCCGGATGATATGTACATAATTGAGTGCCACCGCTTCCCTGTTTAAGACCCTTGGCTAATAAACGGATAGTTGCATAATTGTCGTCGGTATATGGATCCCGATCACCGCCCAACAACCAAACGATATTCCATTGGCTTTTAAAATGTGAACCCAGAAAATTACCATAACGAAATGCATTATCCTGTCGAACTATTATTCCTTTTTCGTTATGAGATTCCGGATTCCATGTATCACCCGTTGCGGGCAACATGGCAATAAAAAGTCCTAAGCTTGCAGCTTTGTTTACCACAAAATCAACAAATTCAAAATACTTCTCATTTATTTTGTCTAAATTCCTGTCAAATAAGTAAACCTCACCAAATCGATTTGGTACTGCCAGTTTTCTCGGTCCAGGCATTAATGAAACTTGAATTACATTAAACCCTTGTTTGGCGCGAGTTTCCAAATACAAATCGGCTTCTTTTTTATCCAATCTTTGAAAAATTTCCCAACCGGTATCCCCCAACCAAAAAAATGGTGTTCCATTAACATATTCGAGGGATCGTCCATCTTTTGATACTTTTAATCCTTTTGAAGGATTGTTAAACTGAGCTACACAGAATATGTTTGCTGATATAATTAGCGCACATATCAGGATTATTTTTATGTTCCCTTAAATCCGCAACAAATAAATTTTAAAGAACAAGCTAATTATTTTTGGGCATTTAGGATATTTTTCGATGCATTTTCAAAAGGATTTGCACTAAATGGTAAAGTTTTTATGGGAAATGGTATCGCAAACTGAATTATC
>JBBSDG010000052.1:0-15945 GCA_038249635.1 Bacteroidales bacterium
CTCATCAACAATGTCCTCAAGGTAATTACGGTACTTTTCAAGTTCATTGTTCTGGGTTAAAATTTTATCCTGTTTTTCTTCAAGCAAAGCATTTTTATTCGATATTTCGAGTGTGCGTTCCTGAACCTTAGCTTCAAGCATTCGTTTCTCAATCAAATGACGATAATCACGCCTGCGTATGTAAAAAATGAATGAAAAGATTAGTAAAAGAGCTATTGAACCAACAAACCACCATTGCTTCCAAAGGGGCTTTTTGATAATGATCTGAAGGGTTAAAGGTATTTTTGTTTTAACGCCTTCTCCATTAATTGCCCATATATTTAATGTATATACACCATCTGTTAAACGGGGAAAAGTAATGCTTCCGGTCTTCGTATTTACAACTGCATTATCATACCCTTCCAACTGGTACTGGTAATTCACCAGGGCAGGATCCTTTAGGTTTATGCCTATAAATTCAATTTTAATTTTATAATTTCCAGGCGAAAGGGTTAGTTTCTCAGAATAATCAACCTCATTGTCGTTCACCTTACAGGAAGTTATATTTAAAACCGGGGCTAATAATTCCTGGTTATCCAAAGCCGGGTCGAAAACCAGCAATCCTTCGTTGGTTCCAAACCAGATCCTGTTTTTATCATCTTTCCACACGGCATTTGGATTAAACTCGCAACTGCTTTTAATTCCATCGTTTTGCTGAATGGGTTTTATAAAATTATCGCTTGTTCGTATTTTGCTCAATCCGCCACGGTGGCTTACCCAAATATTTTCAGTGTTATCAATCATAAGGGAATAACAATAGTCGGAAAAAAGACCATCCTTGGAGGTGAGGTTTGTTACTGAGTGTGTGGTATTTTTAAAAACACCATTTCCATTTGATCCGACCCAGATGGTTGAATCGTTCTCGATAATCATTGGCCCTAAGACGGAAATGCCTTTTTCGGAGGCAATAAAATCTTTGCTTAGCATCCCGTTTTGTAAATAAACCAGGATATTGCTGAGTGTCGAAATCCACAGCCGGCCTTTGGAATCGAGAAGTAACTGATTTACGTAGTTATGCGGCAACTCGCCATTATCCATAGTGTACCAACGCATTGCTCCGGGACCGGTTTTAATATTGCAAACTCCTTTCCTGGTGCCTATCCAAACCTGCTCAGAGGTTGCTGCAATTGTTGTAACCGAGTTTTCGAGTGTTCCTTTTGCTATGGATAAAGGAATTATTTTTTCCTGGTCAACCCTCATCCTGAAAACCCCGTTGCTTTCGGTGCCGATCCACAATTCATTGGTTCCGGATGAGGCGATTGCCGTAATTTTATCCTTTGGTAACCCTGATCCTGTAGTATAAAATTTCAGGATTTCGCCTGTTGACTGGTTCAGCTTAAGTAATCCTTTATCGGTGCCAAGCCATCTGTAATTATTGAGGAAACAGATTGAATATATGTCGTTTCCGTAGCGTGATTTATCAAATGTGTACGAAGCAAAAGCTTTCCGGGTTATTTGTGTTAATCCTGATCCGTAATTGCCACTCCAGATGTTTCCTTCCCTGTCTTCGTAGGCGATTTTTACATCATCGGTGGTTGATCCGGTTAATTTATTAAAAACGGTAATCACTTTGAACTGGCTTATGCCGATATTTTCAAGTTTTATAAGTCCGTTGCCAAAAGTGCTTATCCATAAATTGGATTTGCTGTCTTCGAGTATTCGCTGGACTCCTGTAATGTTTATGCCTAAATCAAGCTTTGATATTTTAAATTGCTTGCCTACCCGGCTGAGTTGAAAAACACCTTCGTTTTCGGTTGCGATATAAAACACTAAACCATCATTTGATCTAATGATGTCCTGTATTTTAGAATCTGGTATTTCGCTCAGATGACTAATAATATCAATTTTGCCCGATGTATTCAAACGGCAATAATCTAATCCGTTCGCTGATCCGATGAGAAGTTCATCTTCAGTCAGAAATTGAAAACTGGAAACAGCAATATGGTCGGTTGAAATATTTTTTTGACTATCACCCGGTTTCGGTTTCAGTTTTATCAGGCCATTCGAATTTGTACCGGCCCAAATTTCACCTGCAGGGCTTTTTTCAATATCTGTAATACTCGAATTCAGTTCACCGGTTATCGCCGGCTTAAATACTTTTCCATTGTAATGCGTAATCTTGCCATTCATATGGCCAAACCACAGATCTCCCTCATTTTTAAAGCTGCATGTGATAAAATTGTCAGCCAGAGAGTCGTTGGTTGTATAAGTTTTAAAAGTAAAACCATCATACCTCGATAATCCGTTGCCGGTTCCTATCCACAGGTAACCTTTGTTATCCTGAATTAATGAATACACATAGGGTTGTGCCAGCCCGTCGGGAAATTCGCGTAAATTATACTGTTGTGGCTTGGCCTGGAGCGAAATACAAAGAACCAACACACTCAGGATTAATCTGTGATATCTTTTTAGCAAACGAGTATGTTCTGTTGAATTGCTTCCCATTACTTAATTGTTTTCATGCGTATTTTGGGTTTGTAAATAGGGACACCCCCAATAGGCAGAACATAGAAAGGCAAAGAAAGCCCGTATTGATTGCGGACCATAACAACTACATTGTTGTTTAAAACTTTCTGATTTTTATTTTTTATAAACTGTACCTCAACGCTTGTATTTTTTTCATCTTCAACGATAGGAAATTTGTTTTTCACCCAATTGTTTTCGCCCGAAATATCACAACTTACACCATTTTTAGCGAGCGAAATCATTTTGATCTGACCGTCATAATCCCAATCAAAATTGGAAATTTCGATGGAGATGGTTTTATCATCCACGTAAGGATAAATCTGGCAAACCTGGTTCTGGTCATTTGGAAGCCGGAGATGGTATTTATAGGTAAAAAAGTTACCTCCTTCAACCGGAATGTTTTTATCAGGACTCGTACTTAAGAAATAGCGATAAAGGTTGCCGTCGTCGCCAGAAACTCCCTGAGCAATAATTTTGAAAATGCGACCGCCTAATTTTTCAACAAGTTCACCTTCAAAAGGATTAAGTGGTCCGAAAGTATAGTAAGTTTTATCGTATTTGGCCTCGCTTCCGAAAATCTGTGATCCTAATAAATTGCCACTTTTATAATTTCCAACCGGCGAAGTATTCTGCGCATCCTTGTCGGACCAGCATCCATGTCCGCCATAAATCGAGAATCTGACTTGAGTATTAAAATCACCTTTTGCCTCATCCAGGTCACCGCCGGTTCCGGGATCGTAAATACGAAGGTATATTGGTTTGATTTGTGAAGTGGGAATCCTGAAGAAAAAGATCTGGCAGAAATCATCATCACCCCACGATGATTTTGAATCGCCACCGAAAGTTACCAGGTAAGGAATATTTTCTTCGGCGGAAGGAGCAGACTGGGAAAAGCCGGTCGCCACTGCAAACAGAATAAATAGTATGGTTAAAAAACGTTTTAACATTGCTCTCCTTAGTTGTTACTCAACAGTATAAATTCTATTCTTTTATTCCGGCTGTTTGCCATTATATCATTTTCCTCAATGGGTCTCGATTCACCGTATCCTTTGCAATGAATTTTCGCTGCCGGAATTCCGTTTTTTATAAAATACGAATTTACATCTTGTGCCCATTTCTCAGATAAATCAAGGTTACTTCCTGATTTCCCCTTGTCGTTAGTGTGAACAGCGACTTCAAGTTTCAAATCAGGATTTTCGTTTAATACCTTGATAAACTTATCTAACACCGGGTAAGATGTCTTATCAATTCCCTTTTCATGCGTTACAATTGTGCTTCCTATCTTTTCATATAGGTTAATATCAATTTTACTCTTTTGTAACTCCGAAAGATTGTCCATCAGGTAAATTTTTACAGCAAGAGCATTTGATTCATTCACGGCCGGACTTCTTGCAACGTATTTGTCCGGTTTACTTACTTCTTTTGAGTTATTGATTGCCAGTTCCAGGAAATCGGTATAGATTTTTATTTCCTTGCAAAAACAAATTTTAGAATCATTTCCAATGCTGTCTTTATTGCCTATTAAGCCTAACTGAACGTTGAAAGTTCCTTTTTTATCAAAAGTTTTCTTTGCAACCGGACCTCTAATATTAAATCCATCACCAAAGTTCCACATATAGTCAGTAATTTTGAAATCAGGAGGATCGGCTTTTGTCCCGTCGAACGCTATCACTTCGTTTATAACGCCTAAATCAGGGGATTTAATATATGCTTTGTTTATTTCTTCAAGATCAAATTTATATATGGTGCTGCTCTGCACCGAGTCGTGCAGCGAATCAATAAGGTTTAGAGTAACCTCATAATTTCCGGGGCCTGGAAAACAGTATGGAACTTCGGGGCCGTATTTTTTTACTCCATTGCCGAAATTCCATTCATAAATAACAGGAATACTGTCATTTGCTTTTTGAAATTCATCGTAAAACAAATAGCAATAGTTGATTTTTACCAGGGTGTCACAAACCGGGAATTGAACAGTGCCGGCTGTGAATCGGTAAATATCATCCGTTTTTCGCCGGTTCGACGAAAAGAAACCGTTCCTGAAATTATCATCTGTTACCAGTCCAAAATCATCGGCTGGAGAATTTATGTCGGAGTCGAGATGGATCGGACTGATCCATTTTCCATTCACTTCAAGTGAATAATACAAATCCTTTCCGCCTAAGCCTTCGTGCCCATCGGAAGCAAAAAACAATTTCCCTGATTTGGTTGCAAAAGGAAACGATTCATTTTTTGAAGTATTGATGGCTGGCCCCATGTTAACGGGCTTAGTCCAGTTTCCTTCGTGTAAGTCGCTATAATACAGATCGGTGCCACCAAATCCACCGGGCATATCCGATGCAAAATATAACCTATTGCCATCAGGTGTTATTGCAGGTGTAACAAAGGAAAACAATGGATCATCGAACGTAAATGGCATTATGTTTGTCCATTTCCCGTTTACAAATTCTGCCGAATAGATACCAAGTTTATTTGAAGCGTCAGCATTGTTATTTAAATGATGACTTATGTCGTTATTCCTGCAAAAGAAAATCGTATTGCCTGTTTCATCAAACGAAACCGGTCCATCGTTCAGATTTGTGGTTAATTCATTTGCAAACAAATTGATTCCCGAAAAACTGTTGCTGTCCTTTTGAACAACAAAGAAAATATTGAAAAGGTTTTTTTGATCCGACTGATAATTAACCACGGAGTTGTTACGGCGGTTGGAACAAAATACAATTTCATTTTTATAAAAGACAGGTGAAAATTCATCGTAAATGGACGAACTGAAAGGAGCCAGGGTTACATCAAAACTTTTTGTTTGCGCAGAAATGCTGATATCACCTAACATTAACAGCACAAACAATATGCTCCCGACTTTTTTTATAAATGATAATTCCTTCATTTCAGCAAAATCTGAATTTGAATATTGGGTTAAAATTGTCTTGGCCCTGCAACCTGGGTATTATAATTGAAAACATAATTAAGCATAAATCCCTGGCTGCTGTATTGATAGGATACTTTCTGCCCAACCAAAAAATCGCGTGAGTAAGCGATACGTAATTGCTTATTAAGTTGATACTGAAGCATTACAATCAAACTTTTATTGCTTTGGTAACCAGCACCTACCCAAATTTTGTCTTTAAAAATCAGATGTGTGGTTATGTCTGCTTCCGAAGCACTCGCCTGATGGTATTTAAACAGCAGTGAAGGGAGAATTTTAATATCTTCTCCTAAATTCAAAAGGTAGCCGGTGTTGAGAAAATAGTCATAATCAGCAAAGTTGTTGCTTGCTCTGTATTTGCCTTTGGACGTGTCAAACTTATAGGTTAGCAATAAAGGCACTGAAATTCCGATAAAATATCTCTTTGTTGAATAATATATTCCTGTGCTGAAATTTGGCAGCGCTCCGGTTGAGAAATCCTGGGTGAGTTCTACATCACCTTCGTCAACGGCCGCCAATTTAGACCAGTTCGTGGAGTTTAGTGACACTCCAAAACCTAATCCTAACGAAAGTTTACCTTTGCCCAGATCCATACGGTAAGCGTAATTGCCAATAATATTGGTTTCGGTGGTTACTCCGATTTTATCATTTGTAATTGAGAGACCAAGTCCGATTTTCTCCTTTTTAAGAGGTGTATGAATGGAAAGAGAGATTGTTTTTGGCGATCCTATAAAATCAGTCAGGTAGTTGCGATAGTAAACATTTGCACTTAAAGCTTCCTGGCTTCCGGCATAGGCAGGATTAATTGCGAGTGCGTCATGCACAAAATTGTCGGTCATGAAGTTTTGTTGCCCGAATACTAAAAATGGGCTTAGAAAGATAAGAAAGCTGACAAGTAACCGCATCGTTTTATCTTTTAATGACCACATATCCTCTGGTTATTGTATTATCCGAAAGCTTCAGAACGAAGAAATAAGTGCCGTTTGCCAGTTCTTCCCGCTTATTGGTTTTTCCGTCCCAGTCATTGGTGTAATTGGGATTGTAATACACCTGCTTTCCTGATCTGTTTAATATTGTTAGTTCTGCCGGACCATTATTCTCAATGCCTTTAATAACAAAAAAGTCATTTTTCTGGTCTCCGTTTGGTGTAATAACCTGTGGAACAAAAAGATCATTAACCTTAATATTAACTGTATCTGATGCCGAACAGCCTTCAGAAGTAACTTCCCACAAAAATAAATTGTCGCCAACCGATAAGCCCGAAACTGATGCTAACGGTGAATTGATGCCATCAATGCTGCCCGAACCCGAAATCAGGGACCATACTCCCGTTTCGGAGGAAGATGATGCAGCTTCCATTTTAGATGTAAAAGTGTAATTCAGTAATTGATCAACCCCTGCTTGTGCAACCGGAATTGCATGATAGGTAACCTTAACGGCCGAACTGTCGGGACAATTTTGGTTAATAACCTTCCATTCAAAATTATAGATTCCATATTCTGTTATCCGGGCTGTAGCCGAAGGATTATTTTCATCAGGTGAAAAAGTCACACTTCCAACTCCCGAATTTACACTCCATTTCCCGGTGCCGGGACTTGAAACAGCATTTAGTGAGAAATCCGGACCGCACACATCACCACCCGTTCCGGCAATAGCCGAAGTTACTATAATAGTGATGGTTTTTCCGGCCGAGTTAGAGCAACCATTTACATCAGTTGCGGTTACGGTATAAGTTCCTTCTTTTGCAACAGTGATCTCAGCAATGGCTTCACCCGACGACCAGCTATAGCTTATTCCGCCTGAAGCAGTTAATTTTATGCTGCTTCCATCACAGAAAGTTGTAGGTCCGCTTGCAGCAATTACCGGAGTTGCTGGCAAAGGATTGACGGTTACACCGGATACTAATGATAGTTCACTTTCACAACCATTGGCATCAGTTATGCGAACCGAATACATACCTGTTGCATCAACCGTAATACTGCGGGTAACAGCTCCTGTAGACCAAAGGTAATTTGTTTCCGCATCTGAAGTTAATGTTACATTTCCGCCTATACAGAAAGATGTTGGCCCTCCGGCCGTAATAACAGGTATGACAGGAAGCGGATTTACGGTAATTGTTGTGGTTGCCGATGTCGCACTCTGGCACCCGTTTGCATTGGTTACCATCAGGGAATAACTACCTGATGATTTTACAATAACAGTTTGAGTAGTTTCACCTGTCGACCATAAGTAAGCTGTTTCAGCACTTGATACCAGGATCACACTGTCACCTGCACAGAAGGCGGTTGCATTGCCGGAGGTTATATTTGGTAGAACAGGTAAGGGATTTACAGCTACTGTAGTGGCGGCTGATGATGCACTCTGACAACCGTTTACATCAGTTACCATTAAAGAATAACTTCCAGTTTCAGCAACCGAAATACTTTGTGAAGTTGCTCCAGTAGTCCATAAATAATCCGCTTCCGCACTTGAAGTCAAAGTAACATTTCCGCCTTCGCAGAAGGTTGTCGGACCTGTGGCAGATATGATGGGTGCACCCGGCAGGGGATTCACTGTAACTGCAGTGGATGCTGATGATAAACTCTGGCATCCGTTGGCATCGGTTACCATAACTGAAAAATTTCCGGATGCTGTGATATTAATTGCCGGAGTCGTTGCGCCGTTTGACCAAAGATAGGATATCTCGGTTCCGGAAGTTAAAGTTACAAATCCGCCTTCACAAAAAATTGTCGAACCGCCCGCCGTGATAACAGGTGTGGCAGGCAATGCATTTACCGTAACCAGGGTGGCTGTTGAAGCTGCGCTTTGGCATCCGTTTGCATTTGTGACACTAACCGTATAATTTTCTGATCCTGTTACCGGAATGCTCTGTGATACGGAACCATTTGACCATAAGTAAGTTGTGCCTTCACTGGATGTTAAGTTCACACTTCCTCCTTCACAAAAAGTTGTGGGACCATCGGCTGTAATGGTTGGTGTTGCAGGCAAAGGATTTACTGTTATAGCTGTGGCAGCCGACGGTAAGCTTTGGCAACCGTTGGTATTGTAAACGGTTACAGTGTAACTGCCTGTTGCAATAACATCAATATTGGCAGTAGTTTCTCCATCCGACCATAAATAAGTTGACTCCTCATCCGAAGAAAGGGTAACACTCCCGCCTTCACAAAATGTGGTCGGACTATCGGCTGTAATAACGGGTGTGACTGGTAAGTCATTTACTGTAACTATTGTGGCCGTTGAAGTCTTGCTCTGGCACCCATTGGAATTGGTTACTGTCAAAGTATAACTTCCTGATGCATTAATATTTATGCCCGGCGTTATTTCTCCGGTCGACCATAAATAATTAGCTTCTGTACTTGATGTTAAAGTTACATTGCCACCTTCACAAAAAACGGTTGGCCCGGCAGCTGTAATGGTTGGCGTTATGGGTAAAGGATTTACTGTGACTATGGTTGCTGTTGAAGACGCACTCTGGCAGCCCGCCGCATTGGTTACCTTTACAGTATAACTTCCTGATTCTTCAATATTTATACCTGAGGCAGATGCGCCATTTGACCATAAAAAAGTTGTCCCTGCACTCGAAAATAATGTCACACTTCCGCCGGAACAGAAAGTAGCAGGGCCACCGGCCGTAATGGTAGGAATGAACGGTAAGGTATTAACTGTGACTACAGTGGGTACTGACGCTACGCTTTGGCATCCGTTAATATTTGTTATCCTTGCAGTATAACCTCCTGATGAAGTTACATTTATGACAGGAGTTGTAGATCCGTCGGACCATAAATAGGTTGATCCTACACTGGATGATAAAGTTACACTTCCACCGGCACAAAAGATTGTAGGACCGCCGGCTGAAAGGGTTGGTGCAGCGGGCAAAGGATTCACAATAACTATTGTGGCTGTGGAAAATGCACTCTGGCATCCGTTTGCATTGGTTACAACTAAGGTATAACTTCCGGATGCAGTTGCATTAATTGAAGGCGTAGTTGCTCCATTCGACCATGTGTAAATTGTCCCCGGGCTTGAGGTCAGAGTTACGCTTCCGCCGGCGCAGAAGTTTGTAGGTCCGCTGGTCGTTATGGTAGGTGTAACAGGTAAGGCATTCACCGTAACTATTAAGGTTGTTGAAACCGCACTCTGACATCCGCTTACAATGTTGGTTACCCTTACTGTATAACTCCCTGCCGCGGTTACATTTATACCAGGCGTAGTTGCCCCGGTTGACCATAAGTAAGCTGATCCAGCACTCAAACTCGAAGTTAAGGTAACACTTCCACCATCACAAAAAGTAGTAGGGCCGCCGGCGGTAATGGTAGGTGTTGATGGCAAGGAATTTACAGTTACAGTAACTTGTGTGTTTACTGTATTAAATCCATCAAAAACAGCCACACGATAAATAGTTGTAGCGGTAGGATTTACAACCGGATTTGCACTGAAGGATAAATATCCGGCAGGTACCGAAGTCCATATATAGCTTATATATGAACCTGAACCGCCTCCTGGCTGGGCGTCCAGTTGTACCGCCGAACCGGCACAAATAGTTGAAGGGGTCGCAGTTGGAGATGAACTCAGAGGACCTCCGGTGATTGATACAGTTACTTTACTGGTATTGGAACAAGTGGTTGCAGTTGAAATTGCCGTGAGGGTATATTCAGTTGTAGCTGAAAGATTTGTAGTTGTGGGATCTTCAATCGTTGCATTCACAAGTTGTAAGGAAGGCGACCAGCTATATGTAAACGGACCGGTACCCGTTACCGTTGCATTGAGGGTGGTGCTTGTTCCATTAGGAATAGTTGCATTTGTTCCGGCATTTACTATCGGTAAGGCATTTATAACAGTATTTGTTGCCGCTGAGAAAGCACTCTGACATCCATTTGCATTAGTAACCTTCACTGTAAAACTACCGGCTGACGCAACATTTATACTTTGTGTAGTAGCACCATTTGACCATAAATAAGTTGTACCTACGCTGGATGTCAGATTTACACTACCCCCGTTGCAGAAAGCAGTGGGACCTCCTGCGGAAATAGTAGGGGAGGGTGGTAACGCGATAACTGTAACAATTGTGGAAGACGAAACGGCACTCTGGCATCCGTTTGCATTGGTTGTTGTGACCGAATAATTTCCTGATAACGAAACATTTATGGATGGAGTGGTTGCTCCGTTCGACCACAGGTAGGTTGCCCCGGTCGAGGAGGTTAATGTAACATTTCCTCCAGTACAAAAAGATGTTGGTCCGCCGGCAGTGATGACCGGAGTTACCGGCAAGGGATTCACTGTAACGGAAGTGGCTATGGATGAAATACTCTGGCATCCGCTGGCATTGGTTACTTTAACAGAATAATTTCCTGTTAAAGTTGCGTTTATACTTTGAGTAGTTGCTCCGTTCGACCACAAATAAGTTGCTCCTGCACTTGACGTTAAACTAACGCTTCCCCCGTCGCAGAATATTGTAGCACCTCCGGCTGTAATGGTTGGGACAGCAGGATTAGGATTTATAAGAACTGAGATAGCTGTTGACGCCAGGCTCTGGCATCCGTTCACATTGGTTGTGCGTACGGTATAACTTCCGGCAGATGTTATGTTTATATTTGAATTGGTCGCACCTGTCGACCATAAATAAGTTGTTCCGGGGCTCGAAGTTAAAGTAACATTGCCACCAGCACAAAAGGTAGTCGGCCCACCGGCTGTAATATTTGGTGTTGCGGGCAGTGCATTAACTGTGATAACTGCTGGAACAGATGCCAGACTCTGGCAAGCACTGGCATCAGTCACTTTCACTGTATAACTGCCTGCAGCGGATACAACAATGCTTTTTGTTGTTGCTCCATTCGACCATAAGTACGTTGTTCCCGGGCTTGATGTAAGTGTTACATTTCCTCCTGCACAGAAGGTGGTAGGACCGGCAGCAGTAATGGTGGGAGTGGTTGCCGCACAGGTGGTTTGATAAAACGTATAAATAAGACTATTTATAATATCAGCCATATTCCCATAGCTGCAGGTCGAATTTGGGTAAGGTGTTGTAGTAGGAGAGGTGCAATTCAGAACCTTATATTTGGAATTATTGTCAGTTAATCCTATAGGAATTGTACCGCCTACAAAGACTTTTACTGGATTATCATTACTTCTAAACTCACCTTTGCTGACATCACCAACTTTTATAATATTGCCTGTTACAATAAAATAGCCATTTGCCTCTATATGGGTATCGTAGCTTATTGTCAGGTTTCCCCAAACAATTATTATTCCATGGTCCTCAATTTTTATATCATTGTTATCATTCATTGTCAAATTACCTTTTATAACAAGAGTGTCTCTGACAGTTAAATTGCTGGAACCTGAAAATGACAGGGAGCTGTTTGCTGTAATATAGCCCTGGATAGTAATATTGTTATTATTAATATTTGTTACAGGTAACGGCCATAAAGGACTCCAGCTCGAAGATGTTTCCCAGACTCCGGTATAATTATTTTTAGATGATTGTTGGGAGAACGCTTGTTGAAATACCATTATCAATAAACACACCATTAAACTGAGTCTCATTATAAACCCATCCTGACGGCGATTTATTGAAGTGTATATTGGGTTGTTTTTAGTAATTGCAGTAAAAGTTGAACTCATGTAAAGTAATCCTCGTTTCTTACAGGTCAGTTAGTAAAAAATAAAATCAGGTCATTCAGGTATTTACGCTTATACAAATATAACATAAGAGCCTTTAATTATATTTATACATCATGTTATTCAGCCTTTATTTTTTTCAAAACTACTGACCGGCACAAATGTATATAAAGATTTTGGATTTTTCACCCTTCGCCAAGTTGGTATAAGCATATGCTTACTATTCACCTGTTATTCTTTTTTATTTTTCCTATTATGTATTTTTTTTTTATGTCATGGATTTTAAGCAATGTTAGTTTTCCCATGATTTCGTCATTTTTTTTTCTGAAATTAAAATTCAGAATAATAGTTGTATTAGTAATAAAACGGAACAATTTGTGCTATAAAATGGTTTTCAATAATAGGATAATCCTGAATTGAAACATGTCTTCAGAATTTATAACCTTTGAACCAAAAAGTTATATTAAGTTTTGAGTTAGGAGTAAAATTATTTTACCTGAAAATACGGCACCCGCTTTTGCCGTATATTGTTTTACGAAAATAAATGGAATTAAATGCCCAATCTTAACCAGTTCTCATGCTTTTTGTTTTTGCATTCCGATCCTCCAAATTCGATACTGGCATTCGTTTTGTCAGAAAGGCAATAGTTTCTCCGCGTTCTCAAAGTTTATAATTACTTCATTTAAATAACCGCGTAATTCATCTGCGGTATGGGTAGTTGCCACCCCAATTACACGCATTCCGGCATTCTTAGCCGCTGTTATTCCTGGAATGGAATCTTCAAAAACAATACATTCCGAAGGTTGAACCCCTAATTTTTCAGCAGTTACAAGGTAAACCTGCGGATCAGGCTTTCCGCGTTCAACCATGGATGCATCAGTTATGGTATTGAAATAATGCGCCAAACCGGTAGCATCGAGTGTGAATTTCACATTTTCCTTAGGCGCTGCGGTTGCTAAAGCGATAGGTATGCCTAGTCCGGAAGCATATTGCAGAAATGCTGGCAGTCCTTTCACCGGCTCTATAACCGGCAGATACATCTCCCGATAAATGGCTTCTTTCTCTTCACCAAATGCTATAATATCTTCCTCCGAAATGTTTTCTCCAAAGATGGATTTCATAATAAATTGATTGGTTGTGCCGAAATAGGTGCCAAATTCTTCCCTGGTTATTTTCAGATTGTGTCTTTTCCCAAACTCAATATAGGAATTAAAATGCCATTGGTGGTTATCGACAATTACGCCATCCATATCAAAGATTAAAACCATAAATTCTGTGTGTGTGATGTTGAAAAAATAATATTTATCCGGGTCAAAATTAGGCAATCAATCCATACTTTTTGTTAATCTTGATGTTCTGTTGTGAATTCAGGATGTAATTTAACAATTTATAACTTTGTAACTACTTAACCCTGCCCATGAAATTAAGAATGAACACCAGCCAAAGATTACACAGATCAGTTTAAATACCATGAGTCTGTTTTTATTACAGAAACTTCCGAAAGTAGTTTAATATTTGTGCAAATTCCCGAAATCTAAGGCAAACTAATTTAAGGGCTGAGAAGTTACATAGCACGAATAGCGGAACTTATTTTGAAAATTTTATGTAGAAGTAACTTATTGAAATAAAATAAGATACAAAATGTTTAAAGTCCTTTCAGGGCCGAAATAGCTTTTAACCTGGCAACAATAATTTGCTATGTAATTCCCGGATATTTTTTTTTCGTCAGTTTGTTTTTATTAAATTTCAGTATTTTACTTAATTGTGCATCAAGAGCTTAACCATCAAGTAATTGATATTTGTAAAATATTTACGTCATGTCCTGGATTTTTAATTTTTTATTCGGAACTAACTGGATTTCAAGCTATTTTGGCTTCAGTTTATAATCATTATAATTTGATTTAGAGGTTAGTGTAAGAAAAAATATTTTTTATACCTTTGCACCGATTTTCAAAAAATGCAAATAAATACCATAATTAATTGGTAGTCAATAATATAAATATATGAAACGAGTAATGGTCCTTACCGGAGGCGGCGATTGTCCCGGTTTAAATGCAGTTATCAGAGCTATTGTTAAGCGCGCAAATCAGGAAACGGATTGGGAAGTATTGGGAAGCGTAAAGGCTTTTGACGGGATTCTGAATGAGCCTACCGAACTTATGGTACTGGATTCGGAAAAAGTTGCAGGAATTCATTATCAGGGTGGTACAATTATTCAAACTACCAATAAAGGCGGACCTTACGCCTGGCCTTTCAAAAATAAAAAGGGCGAATGGGAGTACGTTGATCGTTCGGACGAAATGATCCGCAAAATGTCGTACCTCGGTATTGATGCTGTGATCAGTATTGGCGGCGACGGTTCGCAGCGTATTTCACAGAAACTGTTTCTACAAGGGTTAAATATTATCGGAGTTCCTAAAACCATTGATAACGACCTTTCGGCTACTGACTCAACATTCGGATTTCAGACTGCCATTGAAATAGCCACTGATGCTGTTGATAAACTTGTTACAACAGCAACCAGTCATAACCGGGTTTTTATTCTTGAAGTTATGGGTCGTGATGCAGGCTGGATTGCTTTGAATGCGGCTGTTGCCGGAGGTGCCGAAATTTGCCTTATTCCTGAAATTCCATACGATACCAGCGAGGTTTTATCGAAAATTAATTCCCGTTTCCATAAGGGACGCGGTTTTGCAATTATTGTTGTTGCCGAAGGTGCTAAACCTAAGGATGGCGAAATTAAAGGTGAAAAGAGTAAGGAAGTTGGCTATGAAAATGTTCGCCTTGGCGGAATAGGGTTTAAGTTGGAGGATGATCTTAAAAAATTAGGTTGCGAACACGACATCAGGGTTACCGTTCTTGGTCATCTTCAGCGTGGAGGTGTTCCCAATGCTTACGACCGGGTTTTGGCTACACAGTTTGGTGTTAAAGCCTTCGAAATGGTTTTAAACGGAGAGTTTGGTCGTATGGTTTCCTACCAACATCCTTACATTACAAGCGTAACACTGGCTGATGCCATTCAAAAACCCAACGTGGTTACGATGGATACCGCTTTAATGAAAACCGCCCGTGGTGTAGGAATCAGTTTTGGAAATGATCAGATAGCTTTGGAAGAATAATAACTATTTGCATAGTATTGAAAAGTGCCTCCGAGTGAGGCATTTTTTATGCCATGTCGTTTTATTCTTATATAGACACAATGCTTTGTTTATCATATAATTGCCGGTTGACCAATATACGGACACATGCCATTGCGTTTCTATAAAAATGACAAATTGAACCTGATGGAAACTAAAGGCATCACGTCTCAGCAAATATAAATGTCTATTTTTGCCCCAACAAACTGAAATTGGAAATGACAGAATGCATACATTGCGGACAGGATTGCGGTAAAAACCCTGTAATATGGGACGATAAACCTTTTTGCTGCAATGGATGCAGTATGGTGTACCAGATATTGTCGGATAAAAAAATGGACCGGTATTATGATCTGATGCCAACTCCTGGTATTCGCCTCGACCAGGAAAATACTTCCGGTACCAGGTATGCATATCTCGACTCTGAAGAAATCAGGCAAAAACTTCTCGATTTTTCGGATGGTGGTATTTCCAGGGTTAATCTGTTTATACCCGCAATTCATTGCAGCTCATGCATCTGGCTTCTCGAAAACCTGAATTCACTCCACTCTGGCATTATGCATTCGCATGTAAATTTTGTGCGTAAGGAAGTGAGCATCACTTTCCGCGAAAGCGAAATCACTCTGAGGCGGGTGGTGGAACTCCTGCATAGTATCCATTATATTCCCGATGTTAGCTATAATAAGGATAAGAAAGACGAACATCAGCGTACAAACCGACGCATGATTATGAAGATTGGTGTTGCCGGTTTTGCGTTTGGAA
>JBBSDG010000053.1:0-15846 GCA_038249635.1 Bacteroidales bacterium
AATGTCAGTACATTCTTTTCGAAAAAATAAGCCAGTCTTTTCTTGAGCAATGCCATGTCAAATTATTTTGGCATGTTTTACTCCGGAAAGACTGGCCTACTTTGCTCCGGAATGGTGGCCTACTTTAGTCCGGAATATTCACACTCCCGTTTTTTTCCACATAGCTCCCGGTAAGCAGGCGGTTCAGCTTTGCTGATTTTTTCTTTTTATCGGCATCCGTAGTCGCAGACTACGGATAGCATTTTTTGTTTAATTTATTTTGAACACTACCGAAAGCTAGGGGGTGTTGGCAGATAAACCTTGGATGTTCAAGCTAAATGGAATTACTATTTTGTATTCTCATATATTGAGAAAAAGGAAGTATCATTTACTAAATTAGTGCAAATTTCTTTCAAATTATCAATAGAAAGATTCTCATTACCAGTGTAATTAGTGCATAAATAGTATTTCCCATTTGAAAAATCGTATGCAATAAATCCAAAATCCTTGAGAAAATAAGATTGCATTCCGATATCACCGTCAATTTCTAAAAATTTAAAGATAAAGAATTCTTTATTACTTAAAGTAAATTTCTTTTTGCCTATGTAAAAAACTTTTGGAAAGGAAATAAAATCGCATTCTGGATAGGCTCTGACTAATTCTCTACCTATTGAATCTAAAGGATAAAAAATCGAATATTTTTTGTCATAACTCCTATAAATACCATTTGAATATATTTTCTCTGTATATTCAGTTTTAAAAGGTTCATTTCGAAGAACGCTAACTTTAGCTTCGAAAGGTTCTAATTTTGTTATTCTATAGGCCATTACCTCCTTTTTAATAATATTGCCATCATACGAATATTCGTCAAAGTAATGAGAAATAGTATGGTCTCTATTACATTCAGTAAATAGATAACATATTACTATTAAGAAACAAGTATATAAAATTATTCTATTCATAATCTATTTTATTAGAATTTTGCCATTTAATCCTACAGGGGATAACATTTTTTCTTTTATCTGTTGGTCTGATAATGGTGAAGAGCGATTAATTAATGTATTTGCTAACTTTAAAACATGAAAAGCAGCCCCTGGCCATACCATTTGCGAGTGATTATTACTGTTTGCTCGATCATAATTATTTTGAAAATGGCCATAATAATCCTTACGATTTGATTGGTCTTTAATTGATTGCGAAATATTAGAATTATCATGCATACCATTATCTCCAAAATCTTTTGCCATATAATCTGCCTCAAGAAAAATTTCATGGACTGCTGTTTCTGTCGTTTTAAATAAATCTCCTCTCGCATCAATTACAACATCAATATTTTTGCCTTTATCGGATGGACTAGCATATCCGTCATAATAACTATAATACCTATCACTTGGCAACATTTTATCTAAATTCAGATTAATTCCTTTTTTAGAGAATTCGCCTTCAGAATCAAAAGAATATGTCTTATTCCCAATTGCGAATTTATCCCCTTTGGCTGCATATTTTGATAAATACTCTTTTCCATAACTAGATGACATTATTATTGACAAAACTTTTTGTAAATTTTGATCATTAAGAAAGTTCTGAGCTACATGCAATGAATCCCCATTAATATCAATATATAAAATGGGGTTATCAGCTCCATAGTGATAAGGAGTGAAGTTCAAATATTTTTCTGCAAATCTATCTTCAGAATGGAAGCGACCAAGTATCGGGTCATAAAACCTGGCCC
The DNA here is from genome assembly GCA_038249635.1 of Bacteroidales bacterium. Classification (GTDB taxonomy): domain Bacteria; phylum Bacteroidota; class Bacteroidia; order Bacteroidales; family UBA4417; genus UBA4417. The sequence goes on from JBBSDG010000053.1 coordinate 1,712, forward strand.
CGTAATCCAACCAATTCAGCCCCATTTCATCCTGCGCCATCTTGCCGTTGTAAAGGTACTCGTTGGGGCTTGTAACATCGGTGCTGTTTTGCGATAAGCCTTTAATATTCATGCCAAACGGATAATAGCTGTTTACCTGCCGGGTTTTAAGTATTCCGCTTCCATAATCACGCCAGCAAGTTGCACGTACATTGCCAAGGTGGTCTTTTATTGAAAACTCCGCAAAGCATGTTCCATCTGTTTTATATACCATCCGGCCTTCACCGGTGTTTGCATATACAAGTACGCCGTTTTCGTACACAAAGTTACCAACAAAATCGGTTGTTTTAACCAGGTTGCCGGCAACAATGTATTTTTGTTGCAGTTTGTTGCCCGCGGCATCGTACAGGTATTCCACGCGGTCAGTCGCCGTTTTGCTTACTGATACCGGCAGGTTATGGTAGTTGTACACAATGCTTATTATTCCCTTGTTCTTATCCGTAATTAGGTTGCCGTTGGCATCGTAGGTATATTCAGCAATTCCCAACGACTGGTAATACTTCCCATTATCAAAAAAATCACCTGTATTGTTAGTGGTTACGGCATCATCAACTCCTATAAGCTTGTTGCCGTCGTAAAAGTATGGTAAGTGGTCGATATTGCCTATCGCAATATTTGGATATAGCAGAGAACTCAAGCATTAAACTATTTCCCCGGATGGAACATTTTCCATTCCCTTCCGGGTATGTTAGTCCTGAAAGTTTCAATCATTTTACGGTCGGCAACCGTTACATAACAGGTGCGGCCATCGGGCCCTCCAAACGCGATATTTGATACATCAGTTCCTGTAGTTGCAATTTCGCGTACCAGTTTACCATCGGGCGAAAACACAGCGATTGTTCCTTTTGAATAACGGGTTACAAACAGGTTGCCTTCAGCATCACAGCGCATTCCATCGAAGCCATAATCATCATTTAGAGTTACGAATGCAGTTTTATTCGAGATATCACCGGTGGCAGAAAGATCGAACCGCCATATTTTAAGTTGGGCCGATTCGTTTACATAAAGGTATTTTTCATCAGCCGAAACTTCAATGCCATTGGTTGTTCCCATATTTGAGGCAATTAATACCGGCACTTTATTTGTTCCTATACGCCAGAGTTTGCCTGTGCTGTTGCTCCAGTTGGGATCGCTGGCAAAAAGGATGCCGTTCGACATAATTGCCAGGTCGTTAGGCTGGTTGAACTGCGAACTGTGAGCATACACCTTGGCGGCGGTATCTCCGGCTGGAATAATCAGAATATTATGCCCCGTATAATCGGCAATGTACATGTTGCCCATAAGGTCGAATCGGATACCATTTCCTGTACTTCCGCTGGGCAATTGCGAGAAAACTTTGGTTTTCCCGGCTTTATCAACAGCACCGATAGTACCGCTTTTTTTAATATTTACAGCATATAATGTTCCGGCTGAATCTACCGCAGGTCCTTCAATTCCATTGGTAAAAGAACCCTCAGCGGTGAAATCACTGCTGGTATATAATAATTCAAAAAATGTTATGCTGTCAACCAATGCGACAGCCTGTTTGTTAATCACTACACCTGACTTGTAAAAATACATGGTATCCTGGGCAAGGGCAATGTTTGTGATAAGCAGCGCGAATGAAACTAAAGAGAAAATGGTCTTCATATATATTTTTATTTTTGTGATGATTTAACAAATTTAATGGTTTCAATTGAATTTCCGTTTTTTAAACGACATAAATAAAGTCCTGGCGGAAGTTGTGATGTGTTTATCTGAATAGTCGTTGATTCATCAATGGGAGAGTTTGTTTGCTTATAAACAACTTCCCCGCATATGTCAATAATATTAATTAACACTGAGTTACTTCCTGATGTTTCCTTCCGGATATGAAGCAGGTCAGTGACAGGAACCGGGAAAAGTGTGTATTTGATATCGTTAATTTTTTTAGCCGGCAAAATTCCTGTATGTAATACCGCAAAATTCATCGAGAGAACATTGCTGATTGCATATTGCTGATTATTACCATCGGTTTTAAAAACGGTCATGCTACCATTTAAAAATGTTAACTTTGAAATTTTCTCAATCAAAGCTGAGGTTTTAATGCCTCCCTTTTCATTCACGACAAGTGAATTCTGGGCGTTAACGGCCGTGAGACCAAATGCCAGAATGAATAAGAGGCTCACCCTTTGTTTTCTGTAATTCATAGTGATTTTTATTTAATTATCATTTTTAATTCAGCGGTGATTTCAATTTTTTTAAGGTTTTCTCATAATTCTAATACCCTTTTAAATATTGAAATTGAGTTATTGAAATTTCAACCTGCCAAAAAACTCGGGCTGGTGAAAATTGAGTACTCCATTTTTTATCAAAGCCCAGGTTAACCAACGCGGATTTGAATTGTTGCTGGCACACTGGTAAAAATTTGCCCGCCAAACCACTCCCATTGCTGGTTGTGTAAGGTTTGAATATTTCCGGATCAGACTTAACGGGATCCGGTATTCAAGGTACCAGGTTACAGGATCAGCAATTTCCGGATTAACTGTCCGAGGCATCGAATGGGCTATTTCAATTTGCTTTATATCATTGGTATCAAGTTCGAGGAAACTCGTTTTAGGGAAAGTGCTGTAAAACATCAAGGGTGTGCCTCCGCAATTCATTTCCAGGTTGAAATATTTTTCAGGTGTGTTTGTATCAGGCGCAAAAAAGAATTCGGCAGCGGCATCCTCCCATACCGGTCCGTTTATAGCTGTTGTTATGCTTCGTACATTGCGGTCCTGAATCCGGAAAATTACATACAGATTGGAATCGCTGTACATCATTTTTGCTTCGGCAACCGGAATAAATGCAGTTGAATTCATGGCATTATTAATCGGTATAATTTCAGCCGTTGACCATTGCGGTTTATCCCAGTTTCCGTCAATAGATATAGGTCCCACAAGTTTGTTGACATTTACTTCGGAACTGGCTCTTGAAATTGAAAAACTTGTTGAAAATGCCTGAACGGCAGGATCGGCAATGCTGCTTAACCGGATTTTGTAATCGGATGCGATTGCCAAATCGTTGGGAATTGTCCATACAAAGGTTCCCGCTGAAGGTACTCCACTGCTAATTGTGCGTAAAAATGCACTTCCCTTGTACAATTCAATTTTTACATTCTCATCAAAATTATCGGTCCAGCTTATGGTTTGTGAATTTTCCTGTGACCATATGGCATTTTTCGGACTAAGAACTGTAATCTTTGACTCTTCCAAAATGCTGAAAGATCCCGAGTATGTTATTAAACTCTTATTAACAGTACCCGAAATACAGATATTATAATCATTTCCCAATGCTAAAGATACCGGCAAAGTCCAGTCAAATAATCCGTCGCTGTTAGTTGATGAGGTGATATTGAGATAAAAGGCAGCACCTTTATATAAATCAATTCTGACTTTTTCATTTACATTATCCTTCCAGCTTATCGACAGTTTCCCTCCTTTCCGGCACGTACTGTTTGATGCAGGCATATCAATGCTGATATAAGGTGCTTCCTTAAACGCAATGCTGTCGATGAATGCAATCACCTGACTATTAATCACATTGCCCAATTTATAAAAGTACATGGTATCCTGCGCAATGCCAGTTTGGCCTGCCAATACTAAGAATAAGAATGTTAAACGAATGGTTTTCATGGTATTCAGGTTATCGTTATGCTGGTTTTTAAAATGCAGACACCTTGCATCAGATAAAGCATATGATTATGATTTTATAATTGGCGCCCTTTCTCCCTGATTTTGATTTTTCAATTCACAATTTTAAACATCACATATCCGGATGCATTTGCGTAAGGCTTCAAGTTTATCTTTTGTTGTAGGAACAAATTCCTGTCCTACAAATCCGGTGTATCCTGTTTTAACAATAGCTCTCATGATTGCCGGATAATAGAGTTCCTGTGTTTCATCTATTTCATTACGGCCGGGAACGCCACCTGTATGGTAATGTCCTATATATCGGTGATATTTTCCGATGGTATCAATCACATTGCCTTCCATGATTTGCATATGGTAAATATCATAGAGCAGTTTTAACCGATCGGACCCAACCATTTCGCAAAGAGTTGCTCCCCATTCAGTGCGGTTACACTGGTAATCAGGGTGATCATTGGTGTTAAGTAATTCCAGCACAATCGTTACACCATATTTTTCAGCTATCGGAATTATCCGGCGCAAGCCAATGGCACAATTTGTCGAACCATCTTTGTAGCTCTGTCCTTCGCTGTTGCCCGAAAAGCAAATCAGATTAGGAACTCCAGCCGCTGCAGCTTTCGGTATCATGGTTTCGAAATCGGCGACAAGTTTATCGTGGTTTTCCAGCCGGTTAAAGCCTTTCGGAATACCAAAATCTGTGGCATACCCTACAGCGCACTTTAACTTATATTTATTCACAACAGCCCAATCCTTTTCCTCAAGCAGTTCAATGGATTCAATTTCCATTTCAACACATGCTTTGGCGAATTTTTCAAGAGGAATATCATCATAGCACCATCTACTTACAGAGTGGTGAATATTTTTTTTGAGCCTGTCAGGTGTTCCTGCGAAAGCCTCCCTAACCGGAAAACCTGTTGCAGTTAAAGCCGCTGCACCGGCTACAGTTTCTAACATTTTTCTTCTATTCATTTCAGTTGAAATTGATTCTCTGAATGGTTCCGATTCAACGAAATTAAGTATTTTTTGGGGTTCCGCAGATTTTGGATAACGAGGTCATTTTGGATTTTAATCAGAAGTTGGAAGTCAGATTTTGTTTATTGGAAGTCAAATGCAGGAATCCCGATGGAGGAAACCAGAAGTTGGTATGTATCAACATACCATTTTCTTAATCAGCCCCATGCTTCATAACTAATAGTAAAAGAGCATTCTAACAATTATTATTTTAGTCAATTAATTTAGATTGTCACAAAATAAATGAGTTTCTCCGTATCGCCGGGTCAAAAAAACATTTTATCATATTCGAAGCAATGCACTGCTTTTATAACTGTCCGACTAAATTAATCTGAATAATAGTACTATAAATTAAGTGATTAGTATCAAAGAAAATAGTTAAAGGGATGTAATTTCCCATCTCAAAATAATCTCTTTTCTTAACAACGTTTTAGTTTTGAAAACTTTAGCCTTACTCTTTCTTCTTGTTATTTTGTCAAAGACAGTTTTTAACCAGAACCTGGTGAAAAATCCATCCTTTGAGGAATACAAATACTGTCCATTGGTTTGGGATTTTGATAATAATGTCAAAGACTGGTATAGCTTTTTATCTAGTGTACATTATTTTAATTCGTGTTCTCCTTCTAATAATCATGGTGTACCTAAAAATAGTTTGGGATATCAGCCAGCCAACTCAGGAAATGCTTATGCTTCGGTATTAGTATATTATTATGATTATAGTGGTGATTTCAGGGGATATATTGAAGGTGAGTTTAGTGCGCCTTTAAAAAAAGATACCCTGTATTGTGTGAGTTATTATGTTAACCTCATCGATGTAGCTGATGGCGCCATTAAAAACGTGGATGCTTTTATTAGTGATACTCTTGTTCATTATCCTCCCATTATTTATGGAAACAAGTATTTGCTTGAGTTGCCGGCGCAAATTCGTTCTCAACAAATTATAGATGATTCCATTAACTGGACCAGGATAAGTGGCTTATATAAAGCACATGGCGGTGAAAAATATATAACCATTGGGAACTTTACCAGCAGAGAGAACACCACTAAAATACATTTTAATCTTTATGGACTTAACCTTCTATATTTTATTGATGATGTTAGTGTTTCCCCTGTGGGTTTAACATCTCCTGCACTTGGCAATGATACTGTTATATGCCGGAGTGCGCTACCCTTCCGTTTAACAGCACCTCCGGGATACGATTCATACCAATGGAGCAATGGTGCATTCACCCGCGAAACCTATGCCTTTGACCAGGGTAAATATTGGGTCAAGTGCATAGTTAACGGATGTGGGGAGCAATATGCCGAAAAAACGATCAGTTTTGATACTCCGGTACTTGAATTGGGTAAAGATACCATTATTTGCAAAGGTGTAAATTTAGCTCTAACCTCACAGGTCGGCTTTACTAACTATTTATGGAGCACCGGCGACACCACACAAAATATTACAGTATCGAAAGAAGGAGTCTATTTTCTCCAAACCCTCGACCATTGCGGGCTGCATACTGATAACATTAGGGTAAATGTTGATACCATCCCAACCGGATTAATCAACCTGGGTAATGATACTACCTTGTGCCTCAATAGTACAGATACGCCTGTTGTATTAACAGCTAATACTCCTTTACCAAACTATATTTGGAGCACAGGAGAAACAACATGGCAGATCACTGTGAATGAACGCGGTTATTATAAGTTACAAAGCAATTTCCGTTGTGGTACGATAAGCGACAGCATTTTTGTAGAGGAATGTCCTCCGAAGATTTTCTTCCCAAATGCTTTTACGCCCGATAATGATGGAACAAATGATGTATTCCGGGCTGTTGTGGTAAATACACGGGTTGATTTAATGATTATTTACAACCGCTGGGGCCAAAAGATATACGAAAGCACTGACCCTTTACCAGAGTGGAATGGAACTGTTAACAATGAAGATTCACCCAAAGGTTTGTATGCATATGTGGTTTATTATTCTGATGCTGAATCGGGATATAAACAAAAACAAAAAAGAGGTACTGTTATGTTGATGCGATAAGCTGTAGAGAATTTATCAGATTTATAGTTACTACTGCTGCACCGGATGCTGTTTCCAATATATTTCTTCTGTGCATTTCAAATGAAATTTATGGGTTGAAAGTTTTCAATACAACGAAATTAACTAATTTTTCCGGGTTTTAATCTTCGCCTTACTTGTACTTGCTTTAACCAAAAATATAGCTTTTAAAAGAAAAAATCTGAACCGAGTGAAGCATGTAATTGATTGAGAAACTATAAGTAAACTTTGGAAGATAATATTTTGTTAACTTTGTTACTCTGCAAAACTGTATATAACTAATTGTAGCATTGCACTTTAATTCAATAATATTACTAACTCCAGTTCAAGGTTCCACGAAATAATTGAATATATCAGTTAATCCGATATATTTATTTGCTCATCAAATTCGAACCAAAGAATTGATTGTTAAATTCATCGATATGATTTTTTGGGATAAAAGTACTATAAATGAAGGGATTAGTATCAAATAAATTTGTGAAAGGAGTGTAATTTCCCACTTCAAAATTCTCTCATTCCTTAAAAAATTTAAACCTATGACCAGATTAACTTTAGCGGCACTATTGCTTACACTTTTGTGCGTTGCATGCGCCCCAAAAACAAAGGAAACAAATCAAAAAGAGGACAAAGTTTACCCTCCTCTTAATAAAAGCCTTGCACAAAAGCCGCCCATGGGATGGAATTCGTGGGACTGCCTTGGTTGGGAAGCAACTGAAGCAGAGGTGAAAGCTAACGCTGATTACATGGCCAAAAATCTGAAGCATCTTGGTTATGAATACATTGTAACGGATATGCTCTGGTATGGCGACTCGGCAGCCTCAGATTTTGAAGCCTTTGTTCACGAAACCATACCTGTTAAACCAAACTATGCAATTGACGAATTTGGTCGTCTCCTTCCCGATCCTACAAAGTATCCATCATCGGTAAATGGAGCAGGATTTAAACCTCTGGCTGACTATATCCATAGCCTGGGTTTAAAATTCGGGTTACATGTTTTACGTGGAATTCCCTGGCAGGCTGCTGATAAGAATATGAAAATTAAAGGGACCGACATCAGCGCAGCCAGTATAGCTCAGCCCGATAGTGGATGTGTGTGGTATGATGGTTTTTATGGAATCGACATGAAAAAAGCCGGTGCACAGGAATATTACAACTCCATTTTTGAGCTGTATGCCAGTTGGGGAGTTGACTTTGTAAAAGCCGATGATATGAATGATGCCGATATTATTGCTATGAGTCGTGCTTCGCGTATATGTGGCAGGCCAATAGTTTTTAGTGTGGTTCCAAATGAGCAGAATTTAAGTCTTTTAAAGGAAAATACTCATATGGCACGAACCGGCGCTGATTTCTGGGACGTATATCAGATGCTCAAGGTTACTATTCCAGTGGCAGCAAGGGTAGCTAAAGAGGCAGGCGATGGTTTCTGGCCCGATCTCGATATGCTTCCGATAGGCAAAATCGGTTTAAAAATATCCTATAAAGGCCCCGAACCCCGAATTTCGAACTTTACCAAAGACGAGTTACATACCCTGATGACACTTGTTTACATTGCCCGTTCACCGCTGATGATCGGTGGTTATCTTCCGGAAACCGATCCGGTGACACTTGAACTGCTTACTAATGCGGAAGCACTGGCTGTAAACAGGACCGCTATAAACTCACGCCAGATTAAATTTAAAAATTCAATCATTATCTGGGCTGCCGATATTCCGGATTCGGATGATAAATACCTGGCCTATTTCAATCCGTGGGATTCAAAAGAACCTGTAAATATTAAAGTGAATTTTGAGCAGATGGGATTGAAAGCAGGTGGTGAATTTAAAGTCCGCGACTTGTGGGCTAAGAAAGATCTCGGAAGTTTTAAAGATGAGTTTTCTGCTCCAATTAATGCACATGGAGCAGGACTCTACAAGGTCACAAAATGAATTTTTGAATCCTAAACAACAGCAATATGAAAAATTCAGTATCCTTCGGATTAGCAGCCATAATATTGGTTACTCTCCTCTTCGGCTTCCAAAGCCCGGACAAAAAAACTGAAAAGTTTTGTACTACATACTCCATTGCTTTGAATAAGGTCAGTCCTTATTACGACGGGCAATGGCAGGGCATTATTGCGGCTTCTGACGGAGCTTGCTATTTTGGAACCTCCTGCCATTCGCTTAAGCATGGCGGTGGTTTTTTTAGGTTTGATCCGGTAACAAATCAATACGATGTCATAGCCAAAGACTGGACTGATGTTGTGGGCGAGGATATCAATAAAAATACTCCACAGGGGAAATGTCATAGCCCGATTATTGAATATGACGGGTCGCTTTATCTTTCTACACACCTCGCAGCCTATTGGCCAGGAACATTAGAGAAATATGCCGGTTCGCATATTCTGAGTTACAATCTGAAGGAAAAAAAATGGCGCGATTACGGCATTGTAAAACCCAGATTTAGCACGTATTCAGCTCTTCAGGTTGATGCACGGCGAGGGAAGATTTATGCCATGATTGTCCCATTTGCACCCCAGGATACAGCGGTTGACGGCAATCACCTTTACCAGATTGATATAAAAACCGGTGTTAAACGTGACCTTGGCCGACTTAGTGATGGTAAGGGCGTCTTCTGGTTTTATCTCGATCATAAAGGGCGTGTTTGGGTGCCTATCTGGAAAGGTTCAAACAAGCTTCATTGTTACGATCCTGAAACGGATAAAATAACTACCTATGACAATGCATTTCCTGAGCCAAAACTGGCACCAAATGGAGCCCCGGTTACAGAAGCCAGTTTTATGAACCGGGCCTGGACATGGGCACAGGCAATTGATGGTGGCAAAAAATGTCTTTTTACGATGGGTGATCTTGGCGGCGGCGATGAACGCCTCTGGATTTTTGATCCTGAAAAAGATATCAGATCAAAAGCAGCCTTTACGCCAATCTGCTATATCGGAAGTACTTTTTTATCGGTTGCTCTGGGTGGTGACAGGGTTTACTATATTCAGCGTGCAGATTATATTACACAGCGAAAACACATTAATGAATATTTCAGAGATTTGCCACCGGATGAAAACGGGTTTCAGATCAATAATCTCCATCTTAAAAGCGTATCTCTGGATCAGAAGAAAGACCCTCATCCATTTATTGACCATGGAAGGATTATTGACCAGGATGGCAGGACCCCCGGTGATATTTCTTCACTAGCTGCCGACAGTAAAGGCAATATATTTATGAGCGGCAGCTGGCTGGTTAAACCCGGCGATCAGCCTACCATGCAATTTCAATATAAACCCAAGGATGGAGTGGAATACAAGAAATTGATCAGGGGTGAGTTTTTTGCATGGTTGAATGTAAATGATGATTTGAAGTAAAAGATTGTGCAAAAACCAGCCACAACATATCTCCGGACTAAAATTGAGAATTATATAATGATTTATACAGGTGTTTGACCTTAAAAAATCAGTATGAAAGTTAATTTTTAAAATGGACAGGTAGCCATATTTTGCGTTGCTCTTCTTTTCGTCTTCAAAAGCACAAAAAAAAGAAAACGTTAGATACGGTAAAACACAATCAATCGCGCTGAGCATAGTTCGGCATTACCAAAGGCGACCGATGGATGGGTATTCCGGTTGCCGAACAAGATTTTATAACTCTTGTTATAATGTAAGCCCATGGCATATTACCGGCGATCAGACAACATCAATTTTTAAAGATTATCATGATGTATTATTGCCAAAGATGTGGGTACTTGAAAAGCCATGGCAGGAAAAAGTCAGGGAATCGAGTTTTTCGACAAATACTATCTTCCAAAAGAAGATGAGATTACGGGAATTAAACGAAAGATTAATACAAATCGAAAGGAAATGAGAAATATGAAAGAACTTTCTTTGGTTTTCTTCACGCTTATGATGCAGGCTTCTGTCGGCACTTCGTGGGGAATATATCTTTTGGCAATAAATAATACTAATGGCGAACAGAATTCATCCATATTTTTTACTTCCGGATGGATACTAAGCCTGGCATTGGCGGCGACTGGTTTGGGAATATCTTTCCTTCACCTGAAGGTACCTATGCATGCCTGGCGTGGAATAACAAATTTAAAAACATCATGGCTGAGCCGTGAAATACTTTTTGCATCCCTTTATATTGGTTCTCTGTTTGCACTAGTTGGGTTACATCTGTTCGGGGCAAGCGGCTTCCCGGTGTTGCTTGTTAAATGTATTGCTTTGGCTACAGGTACAAGTATGATTTTTTGCATGGGATCAGCCTACCGGCTAAAAACAGTACAATTCTGGAATTCACCACAAACTATCCTTTCTTTTTATACCACGGCACTCGTTTTAGGAATATTACTGTGTGGGGTAACAGGAACTCTTTTTGCACCGGCAAACTCTAACATTCATACTTTCATCTATCGGATGAGCTATATTATAGCTATTCTGCTTCTGATGAATATCTATTATTCATATAGCGGTTACAGGAGGTTGGCTGCAGAAACAGATACTGTTGAAAATGGAATAAAAAAGATGATGCAGGTGAGGGTTTGGATTGGAATTATTGCAGTGCTGATGGCGATAAGTTTGCCTCTTTTACCCTTACCGACCGGGTTTTTTGCCTTAAGTGGTATGGTAATAATTGCAATCCTTTCCGAGTTGTCGGGCAGGATTCTATTTTATGCCGCTCAGGTGCATTATGGTGTTTACTTGTTCAAAGGTTGAAAATAACCTGTTACTAAAAAGCAAAGAAATGAAAAAGTTACAAGATATAGCCAAAGGAATTTTTTCAGTGCCCCCTGAGTCGGATGCGGCTAAAAGAGCACTGCGACCTGTTGACGGGGATTGGGTGCCTGTGGTTTGCTGGCACGATTGTGGCGGACGCTGCGCCCTGAAAGCACTTGTGGTTGACGATAAAGTTATCCGGCTGAAAACAGATGATACCCACGAAGATTCTCCCGATTATCCACAACAGCGGGCATGTGTTCGCGGACTGTCGCAGCGCAAACAGGTTTTTGCCGAAGATCGCCTTAAATATCCGATGCGTCGCAAACACTGGGAACCGGGTGGTGGCGATCGTTCCCTTCGTGGTAAAGATGAATGGGTGCGCTTGAGTTGGGACGAAGCACTCGATGCCATTGCAGGTGAACTTAAGCGGGTTAAAGAAAATTACGGTAACGAGAGCATTTATTGCCGCGGTGGAGAAATAAAGCGAACTATCAATCTTTTTGGCGGATGTGTGGACAGTTGGATGACCGATTCACTCGGATCGTGGATGGGGACAGGAAAACGTATCGGCTTGTATCCGAAAACTGTAGGCAACAAGTTTAATCCTTATGCCTCTATAGGTGATCGTATGGATTTGAGGAATAGCCAACTCGTTGTGATGTGGGGTGCTAATCCTGCATGGAGCAGCCCTGGCAGTCCTACCTATCATTTTCTTCAGGTTAAAAAAGCCGGAGCTAAATTTATATTTATTGATCCTTTTTATAGTTCCTCGGCCGCATTGTTAGGCGATGATTGGTTTCCGGTGCGGCCGGGGACTGATCATGCTTTGATTTTGGGGATAATGCACACTTTGCTTGTTGAAGATAATCCCGAAACAAAATCGTTAATCGATTGGGATTTCCTTCACCGGTGTACTGTTGGTTTTGATCCTGATCATATGCCCGAAGGTGTTGATCCTTCCGAAAACTACCGCGATTACATACTCGGGGTTAAAGACGGAAAGCCAAAAGATGCAGACTGGGCATCAGAGATTTGCGGCATTTCATCGGAAAGAATTAAATCACTGGCAAGGGAAATTGGCAGTACCAAAAGAGTTGCTTTGCTTGCAAGCTGGGCACCTGCAAGGGTAAATAATGCTGATTCGTGGCCACAGGCTTTTATGACGCTGGGTTGTATGACAGGGCATATCGGTCAGTCGGGTCGGATGACCGGTACTTCCACACATATAATTGCCGGCAATGGCGGGCCACCTTTGGTTTATGCAGGTGAAACAGGGATGGAGGAAATTCCAAACCCTATTGGCGCAGGCACTAATTATGTAGGTGGGCGTCCAGATGGCGGTACTTGTATTCCGGGTAACCAACTCTGGAGTGCTATTCTGAATGGTGAATATACAGCCGGAAAAGGTGAAAAGAAAAAAGTTGACATCCGTGCAATGGTTCATGGTGGAGTTACCAATATGCTTGCTTCGCGCGAAGGCCAGAAGAAAGGAATAGAAGCTGTGCGAAAACTTGAATTTATGGTTTCACAATGCCATTTTTTAAACACCACTGCCCAGTATTGTGATATTGTACTTCCCGTTACCACACAATGGGAAAGATACGGTTTGATACAGGACGACGGAAACCGTGAAGCCATTTTCTTTGGAAGCCAGGCTGTTCAACCACTTTACGAAGCGAAGGATGATATTTGGATTGCCAGGGAATTAGGTGCGCGATTAGGGTTGGATACGAAACGGATTGAGTCAGTTTCACTTCAACAACAGATTTATAATACAGCCAAAGGATCCATGGTGATAAAAGAGGACGGAAAAGAATATGAACCCTTGCTCACAATTACTGCGGATGATATTAAGGAAATGGGTGCAATAGGTGAACCTCAGCATGGGCGGATCACTTTTAAGGAGTTCAGGGAGACAGGTGTTTTTCAGGTACCCCGTTCACAGGATGACAATTTCCGACATATACCGTTGAAAGATTTCAGGGAAGATCCTGAAAAATATCCTTTAACAACCAAAAGCGGTAAGCTGGAAATACATTCTGCTGAATTGGCTGAGTTTGTAGCTAATTGCGGATGGAGCGAAATCAGCCCCACGGCTGAATACATTACACCCATCGAAGGCTACGAAGCCAGCTTCAAAGACTGGGAGCAAAAAGTGAAAGGCGATTATCCTCTGCAGTTTTATTCCATTCATTATTTACGCAGGGCTGGCACAACGTATAACAACGTTACCTGGTTACGGGAAGCCTGGCCTCATGATTTTTTTATAAACTCCATTGATGCCAAAGAGCGCGGTATCAAACACGGCGATACATTAAAAGCATACAGTCGTCACGGTGCTGTGATAAGACGTGCGCATGTTACCAATCGGATAAGGCCGGGTGTTACCTGCATGGGTGGAGGTGCCTGGACTGAGATGGACGAGAAACTCGGTGTTGACAAAGCAGGCAGTGCAAATATTTTAACCGGTGATATTACTACAGGGCAAGGAACAAGCGGATGGAACTCATGCCTGATCCAGGTCGAAAAGTTTGATCGGGAGCTTATTCCGGATCATAAATGGCCTTTACGTAAACTTTTTAAATAGCCAGGTGATGAAGAAAAAAAGACAAATAGGATTCTACCTGGATATTGGCTCCTGCATTGGATGCAAAGCCTGCCAAACGGCTTGCAAGGATAA
>JBBSDG010000054.1:0-15640 GCA_038249635.1 Bacteroidales bacterium
GGACTTCTTCCCGGAGAATCTATACAGGTGGTTAACATTGGAACCTATAATCCCGCAACCTGGACTGTAAGCAGGGGCAAAAGCAATATTTCGGCCAGGGTTACGCTTGCAACACCAAACCAGGAATGCAAAGCCTCTAACAATGCAATGAATTATAATATTGCTACCTATGATTCAGCTTTCATTTTTGCCGGGCCTAAGCCCGCCACGGTTATGGTTAACAATCCTGCTGAATTTACAGTCGAAGCTTATGGCAACGATCCACTAACATACAAATGGTATGTTAATGATGTTGAACAGCCTAACTCCAACAATCCTGTGTTTACTTTCTTGCAGACGACTAATGCAAACAATAATGCCAAAATCAAGGTAGTGGTTTCAAATGATCTGCGCACCGTTTCCAGCGTACCGGTAACCTTAACCGTTAACGATCCTTATAGCGGTTCGCATCCGGGCAGCCTTCTTAGAGAAGTCTGGAATACTATTCCGGGAACAGAAGTAAGTGATCTGACAAGCAATCCCAAATACCCGAACGCACCCGACGTGATTGATTTCATAACAAAATTTGAAGTTCCAAGTAATGCTGCCGATCAATATGGAACAAAAGTTTCGGGATGGCTTATCCCTCCGCAAACCGGCGATTATATATTTTATATAGCCAGTGATGATAATGGGCAATTGTTTTTAAGCTCAGATTCACTTAGGGCAAATTTGAGTGCCAGCCCGATAGCCTGGATTAATGATTGGGCTGATCCAAGGCAATATTCCAAATACCCTGAGCAAACCTCCCAAAAAATCTATCTTGAGACTGGGAAACAGTATTACGTAGAAGCATTTTTCAAAGAAGGTGCCGGTGGTGATAACTTATCAGTAGCCTGGAAATTACCTGATGGAACTTCTGAAATACCTATTCCTTCGCAAAGGCTCACTTTTAATACGAGTTCTCCGGTTACCGGAATTCACGAAAAAAACGCAACAAACCAGTTGCTCATCTATCCATCGCCGGCGAGTGATCATATTTATGTGCTTAACAGCGAAATGCAGGGGAAAAGCAGGTTTAACCTCACAGATGTTTCAGGCCGCGTTTTGAAATCAGGTGATTTAAATATGGATGGCACAAAAACACTGAGGATAGATGTATCCGGATTAAAGCCAGGTATTTATGTTCTTTCTATTCATCAGAATTCGCTTATGTACAGGGGCAAATTTATTATCGTGAGATAGAAGAATGAAGGATTCAGTGAATTGTACATTCGATTATCAATACTTTGTCCTGAGGCATTAAGGCTCTGCCCACCCTGACCTCACTTTTTTTCGTCAGGGTGGGCAATAGTTTCTGATCATAAACTTACACAGGAATGTCTTTTATTCTCCATTCCGGCAAAGAAGATCATTGGGCAGTTAAACTTCAGTTTGAATGAAATCTGAAATCAAAAACTAAACTAAAGAGACTCAATGAAATTAAAAAGCGCTTATCAGTTTCATAGCGTATACCTGTTTTATCTTTTGTCTGTTTCCAATTAAAACCCAACGAATTCGCTCACAAAATCTCATCTGCAGTTTTTACATGAAATTAAAAAGCTTTATAATCCTGGTAATAGTCTTTATTGCTTTTCACGGTTACTGTCTTGCCCAGGGTATTGAAAGTATTAAAGTTACTGAAACATTTGTAAAAACTCCCGTGCCGGTTTTTTTAAGCACTATCGAAAAAAACTATCCGGTAAAATTTTACTACAAAAGTGAATGGTTTACCGGTGATTCCGTCTCCGGTAGTTTTAATCTCACACCACTGAGCGAGGTTCTTGAAGGTATAACAAAAAAATACCCATATTCCTATCAGCTCATTCAAGGAGATATGGTTGTGTTTTTGCCAAATGCGAAGGTAAAACAATTGCTGGGAGATGTACATCTTGAAGTGAAGAATTATGATTTAAATATGATCACAGTTGGTAACCCATCTGAAGCTGGTAAATTTAAAAGCGTTGTCCTGAAAGGGAAAATCACAAACGGTAAAAATGGTGAACCGCTTTTTGGTGCAATTTTTCAGATAAAGGATATGTCAATAGGTGGTCAGTCTGATATTTCCGGATCCTTTTCACTCACTCTTTCACCAGGCGTGTACAGCATAGTATTTACAAACATGGGTTACGAGGAAGCTACTTATACTGTGAACTTAGTCAGCAACGGAGAATTGAACCTGGAATTGTTTGACAAGGCAGTACAAATGGACAAAGTAACCATATATGCTGAGAAACGCGACAATAATGTGAGCAAAAATCAGATGAGCGTTTTGAAGATAACTGCCAAAGAGATTAAGCTGTTGCCTTCATTATCAGGTGAAAAAGATATTATAAAGAGTTTTACCATGCTGCCGGGTGTTAAATCTGTTGGCGAATTTGGCTCAGGTATTAATGTGAGAGGAGGTGGTGAAGATCAAAACTTATTTCTGATCGAAGGAACGCCCATCTACAATACGTCACATGTGTTTGGCCTCCTTTCGGTTATCAACCCGGATGCAGTTACCGATGTTACCCTTTACAAAGGACAGATACCGGCACGGTTTGGTGAAAAAGTGTCGTCGGTAATGGATATACATGTTGCTGGCTCAAAACCCCCGAAAATGGCTGTTAAAGGCGGTATAGGGCTATATGATAGCCGTTTGCTGGTTGAAGGACCGATTGGCAAAAATCTGGACTTCAAAATAGGCGGCCGTTCAAGTTATTCGAACTGGATAATGCAACAAATGCCGGATGTAAATCTGAGCACCAGTTCTGCAAAGTTTTACGATTTAACGGCATCGCTTAACTGGAACTTCCGGAATAATCATTTTACCTTTTTTGCATATAAAAGCAGCGACCAGTTTAACTATGCAAAGGAACAAGCTTATAAATACGGGAATGTTTTAGGATCTGTAAATTGGTGGCATTCTTATCACAAACAATTATCTTCCGATTTCACCCTGGCTTACAGTCAATATGATGCTTTAAAGGATAACCTGAATGATATGTACGAAAAAAGCAGGTTCTCCAATAATGTGAAATACCTCAGCGGTAAGTATAATTTGAAATACACGGGCCTGGCGCACCATACTTTTGACGCCGGAGTCCAGGCTATCCGTTATTCCATTTTACCGGGAAAGTTAATACCCCTTGATGAACTTTCGCTGTTATCTGATTCAACTTTAAACAGGGAGCAGGCGTTTGAACCCTCCGTTTATCTGAATGATTCATGGGAAATAAATACAAAATGGGCAGTAAACCTGGGCTTACGTGTTTCTGCTTTTTTCAATGTCGGGCCGGCTACCACTATGGTTTATGACGTTTCAAAACCCATTTCCAAAAATTCGGTCATAGGGGAAAAGGAAGTCGCAAAAGGAGAAATTTCGAAAGCATACCTGGGTTTTGAACCACGATTGTCATTGAAATACCAGTATAATCCGCAAAATTCATTGAAAATCAGCTACAACCGGAATCTGCAATATACGTCATTGCTGTCATTTACTTCCGTTTCAGTTCCTACTGATATCTGGAAACTGGCTGATCAGTACATTAAGCCTATCATATCCAACCAGTTGGCTATTGGCTTTTACCACAATAACAAGAAAAATACGTATGAATATTCAGTCGAGATTTATGATAAGATACAGTATAACCTGCTGGAATACAAAAACAACGCAATTACTGAAATGAATCCATATCCGGAACAGGAATTGCTCAATACCACCGGAAATAACTATGGTATCGAATTTCTGGTAAAGAAAAAAGAAGGAAAAATTGACGGCTGGATAAGTTATACCTACTCCAGGGCATTGAGGCAAACCAGTACAGGTGAACAGGAAAAAATCAACAGGGGCGAAGTTTACCCATCGGCATACGACAAGCCGCACAGCGTAACATTTTTCGGCACTTACCATATAAACAAACGATGGCGGATATCGGCAAATTTTGCCTACTCAACCGGCCGTCCTGTAACACTGCCCGAATTATCATATATGGATGGCAAGGATGAACTCATTTATTGGTCGGACAGGAATAAGTACCGCACACCTGATTATCATCGCCTCGACCTGTCCATTTCAATGGACGAAAGCCTTAGAATAAGTAAACGCTGGAAAGGAAGCTGGACGTTTTCGGTGCTTAACGTGTATGGCAGGCATAATACGTACTCGGTTTTTTATGAGAAAAACACTCCTACAGGCGCAAATAATTACCAGAGGTATTCGCTTAATCAGCTTTATATCATTGGGCAGCCCTTACCAACTCTGACTTATAACTTTATTTTTTAACGAAATGATGTATATCCGATATTTCAAAATAATTTTTCCTGTGGTGGCCTTAGCAACTTTTCTGTCAGGGTGCCAGGAATTATATCTTTCTGATAATATGGATGGCTCGCATAAAATACCTGTTGTTCAGGGTGGTATAACCGACCAACCTGGCCCGTATAGGGTAGCTCTATCGTGGTCGAAGCCGTTTACTTCCGAATCACTTAAAACAGAGGGGATAAAAGGTGCAAAAGTTTATATTTCAGATGATGCCGGTACAACTGAAAAACTTACTGAAGGTGTAAACGGAGAGTATCTTACATCTGCCAATGGTATCAAGGGTACTTTCGGACGAACCTATAGTTTGCGAATTGAATTCCCAAACGGGCTTATTTATGAATCAGTACCGGCTAAGCTGGAGAATGCCCCAACGATAGATTCGCTTTATGCCGAAACGGGTGAATTGGTTACCGGATTCACTAATTCAAACAATCAGTTTGTAAAAAAAGTATATCAGGGAATTTATGTGTATGCAGATATAAAGCTCAAAACCGATACCATCAAATATTTCAAATTTGATAACACTACAATCTGGCAGGCTGCAAGCATTCCTCAATCCATAAATGAGAAGACTAAATATTTTCGTATAATAATTAATTCTGATAATCTCCCGAATATTAAATCATCTGTTCAGGAAGGAGAATACCAGTTGGTTAAGAAACAACAGATAGCGTTTTTATACAACTACCTTAACGACTCAGTAAATCCATCAGTATATCGGAATGCAGGCTGGATTGTATGCCCTGCGGTTAAAACAATACCTGTTGAGATTTACAACTATTATAAGGATGTGCATCAGCAACTTGGAGCAGGCCTCGAAATATTTGACCCTGTGCCAGCACAAATCAGAGGAAATGTATTTTGCAAAAATGATCCGGCACAGGTGGTAAATGGGAAGTTCGAAGTGTCGTCACAGTTCATTATGTACAAGGCATTTAATTGGTCTGCGAGTAGCGGGGAAATCAAAACTAAAACTGTGGATTACCCTGGACCACTTACAAATACACTTAATGTCGGCAATAAGCCGCTTTTTTGGGTAAATTTCTAAACACTTGTAAACGTAGAGTAAAATGAATTTCAGATTTCGGTTTATAACACTTTTGATTGCCGGTTTGTACCTCTTGCCATTAATTGGGTTTGCCTTTTCATGCTCAGCAAATACCAATAGTAATAGCATTGGTGACAGATCAGGTAAGTTAGCCGGATATGAAAAGGTTTTTGTTCAGTTAAGCAATTCACTGTTCGTGGCCGGCGAGAAAATAATCTATAAAGCTTGGATTGTGAATGCTTCCACTTACCGCGCCGAAAAATGTAGCAGCATTCTATACTATGAACTCCTCGATTCAGCAGGAAAACAATGTATGTCCTGGCATTCAAATGCTATTAAGGGTAATTCATGCGGCAGTATGCAGATTCCCGGTTCACTTCCGGGTGGAGTTTATACATTCAGAGCCTTTACAAATCAAATGCGAAATATAGGCGAACAATTTTTCTTTACTACCAATATTTTGATAACCAGGTTGACTGATAAAGATTTTAGCAGTGTATCTGTTTCGCTTCCTAAAAAATCCCACCCAGGCAACCTTGAATTTTTTCCTGAAGGTGGCCGCCTGGTTGCCAATCTCCTTTGCAAAGTAGGAGTGAGAGCAAATGTATTGCCTCCGGCAGCATCTATCCACGGCATAGTTAAAGATGAACACGACAGCATTGTTGCATTTTTTGAAACAGACATCTATGGTCTTGCTGAATTTTCATTTCAACCTCAAATTGAAAACACTTACTCAGCATACATTGGTAATGATACGAGTAGCGGTGTTAAATATACTTTGTCCACGGTTAGTTCAAATGGATTCTCTGTAAATGTTGTTCCCAATAATGGCGGTATTACTCTTTCGTTGAAATCATCATTACTGAGTGAGTCTGAGGGCGTACCTTATAGAATTAACCTGTCTTTAAGAGGTGTTACCATACTAGATACTCTCGTTAAGATTGCCAGGAAAGTAATGGAACTACCGTTAAGAAGCAATGAACTATCAACAGGTATTATTAATATTCAAATTTCCGACTGGCAAAAGGAAGTTGTGTTTGAAAAGTTAATTTACCTGAAGGTTGATAAACCCAAGAGTATTATTATTGCTGGAAATATTAATCCCGTATATCAATCCGGAGAAAACATCAGTCTGCAGTTGCAGAAAAATAACCCGGGACTTAATGATTTGATGCAGCTTTCAGTTATAGCGGTTAGCACAAATCCGTTTCATTTTATAGGAAACAACAATTCGATAAATACTTATCTCTCCTTTTTTAGTGAAATAGCAAACTCGTTTAGTTCTGCTATATTTAACAACGACTTTTCCAATGAACTTGCGGATAAGTATTTGCTTTGTGTCAATCCAAAGGATTATTTCTGGACTAAAGTGAAGGAAAATGAGAACACGCGTTGCGTTTTCCCTAAAGAGGATATAGGCTTAGTATTAACTGGTTCACTTTTGGTTAAAGAAAATCAAAAGCCGGTTTGTAATCAGGATATATGTATTTCAATTGTTGATAGTCTTCCATCGTTTAACTATGCTACAACTGATTCGGCGGGAGCTTTTTCATTTTTGCTGGATCATTCATACGATAATCAAAATATTGTCTTTCAACTTATTGGACACAGTTTGAATAATGTGGAATATACCTGGGAAATTGATGACAAAACAAGACAGTCGCCAATTATTACCTTTATAAAATATCCTTTTTCGAAGGCAGAATTGGAATACCTGGCTTCATTCAGACAGATAAAACTGGTAAACATCGTTTATAACCCAATTGAAAACGATTCAGTCCCTAATTTACATTCATCACTGAAAAAATTTGTTCAGGACTTTTCAATCAAACCTTCTTATTCCGTTTTCCCAGGCGATTATCTCGAAATTGATACTTTTACCGAAATCACTAACAATATTCTCTCCGGTGTAAAAATAAAGAATGATGAATCAGCGTCTTCCATAATCATTTATGCCCCAGACATGAAGGCAGATATGCAGGGTCCTGCAATGGTGTTTCTTAATGGCGTGGTTGTAAACGATATCCGGAATATACTTAACCTGAAGGCTAAAGCCATTTCACGAATTGATGTTAATCAATCGCTCATTATGTATGGAGATTATACAATTAATGGGATACTATCGGTTATCACAAAAGACAAAAGGCCTCAGCCTGAGGATTTAAATGGCAAAACAAAGTACTTTTTTAACAGTGTAAAAGAAAGCCTACCAATAACCCAATATGAGGAAAAAGAGTTGGCAAAAAGTAGTAAGACTAATTACCCGGATCTCAGACGCCTGCTGTATTTGAATCAAGCAGTAATACTCAACAATAATGATCCTTATAAACTAAACATTCATATTTCTGATTTGAAAGACTCCTATTCTCTGAGCATTCAGGGGATTTCTGCTGAAGGACAGCTCGTTTCGGATTTAATCAAATTTGAAGTTAAATAGCAGTAAGACAATAACCTATGAACAAATTATTGTTAGTCGTAATATTCAGTGGTATTTCGTTTGTATTTGCACAAACAAGCGGCAGGTCATTTGATACGGCTTCAATGTCGGGCAATATGTCGGGTGCCAGGTTGCTTGCAAAAGCGTATGCTTCCAGCAATGGTACTGATAATAGGCTGTTTCACAGGTACTGGATGAATGGCAACGTTACTCTGGATAATGGGAAAGTGGTTGAAAACGAATTTCTGCGATACAATATAATGAGCGACGAGTTGTTTTGGTTACGAAAAAAGGATTTCAGCATAGGCGTTGTATATAAAAATCTGGTTCAGGAATTCACCATTTTTAATGATAGTGCCAGAATAGCCGATCGCTTTGTAAAAGTCAGACTCAGGGGAGCTAATGCATCAGATTCAACCGATACCTATTTGCAGGTGCTTACCGAAGGAAAAGCCTCGTTGTTTGTTCAGCGCAAGGCGATTATCACCGATAATGCTGCAAATGGACGGAAAGAAATGAACGGATATTATCTATGCGTTGATGCTCAGTATCATAGTTTCGCTCCAAAACTTTCAAGTTTGTGTAAAACACTGGGCGTTGATGGGAAGAGAATGAAATCTGTAATTCAAGAAAATCATCTTAACATTCGTAATGAATCTGAACTTATTCAGGCGATTAAGAAATATAACGAGTGACTATCGGAAGTATAATATGCCTTTGGATTTCAGTAGTTAAGTTTGATGCAAGTAAAATGAATCAGAAAATATCCAGAGATAAATTGCGATGCTGATCTTGTCAGGATTATAAAGATTAATTCACTTAAAAACTAAAACAAAAATGGATATATCAGAAATTATCAGGCATTCTTCACATTAGAATATTGAAAGTCAAATCTTTCAAGTAGGAGGACGATTTGATAAAAGTCTTAATAAATAACAATGTCAATAACGCGGCATCACTGCCACATCTAAAAAAAACAAAAACCAAAAAATGAAAACACTCTATTCAGTACTTCTCTCAATTACTTGCCTGTCAACTTTTGGGCAATTGCAAAAACCCACTCAAAATGGAAATATTTTTACCTTTCAGAATAAGAATGTCGTGATGGAGATCGACAAAAGCTATGGAGGTCGAATTAAATCAGTAAAAATCAATAACAGTGAATTTCTATATCAAAATTGTGATTTTGCTACGGCTTATACCACATGTGGTTCAACACTTTGGCCCAGCCCCGAAAGTTCATGGGGTTATCCTCCGCCACCAACATTGGATCATGATGCATATACCGGGGGAATTCAGGACAACTCAGTTTTTCTGCTTAGTGGAAGTGACCCGAAGCTGAAAATTGCCTTCAGTAAAACCTTTTCTGCCGATGCCGCCGATACTTCTTTCACTATGCTTTATACCATTAAGAATACAGGTGCAACACCAGTTTCATTTGCTTGCAGAGAAGTTACCAGAGTATTCAGCAGTGGAGGTTTATTCTTTTTTCCTGCCGATGCGAACGCAGTTGGGGATAGTAAAGGAAATCCAAACTCTTTATCAAATTTATTTTCCTATAGCCTGGGGAATGCCTGGTTCAAGCAGAAAAACAGCGACCCTTCAAAACAAAAAGTATTCAGCGATGGTAAAGGAGGCTGGATGGCCTATATTGACAAGGATCGAAGGTTGATAGTTAAAAAATTCCAGGATCTGACTGCCTCCCAGTTCGCTCCTAACGAAAAGGAAATTGAATTCTGGTATAGCGACAAAGACAATTATTATGAACTGGAAAATGAAAGTAAATACGCTGTAATAAAGGCCAGTGATTCAACATCATGGACCATGAAATGGTACCTCCGGCAATTGCCTGCAGGCATTAATGAAAATGTAGGCGATCAGAAGCTACTCGATTATGTAAATCATGTTGTTAATGGCTGGATAAATACTTCAGTTCCAGAAGATGAATCAGTTCAACTCAGTTTCAGTCCCAATCCTGCAAATAGTGAAATTGTCATCAGGTCTGCATATACAAACAGTCGTGTTGAAGTTTCGATCAAAGATTTGAACGGTCGTGAAGTGGCTCATTTTGCCGCTATAAACGGGCAACACTTGCCGCTGTCGCTCGCTAATGGCATTTATATATGCACACTCAATTTAGGCAAACAAAAGTATTCAAACAAACTGGTTATATCGAAGTAGTCGTTCCTTGGTTGAGAAATGTAAATGCCATATATGTGATTAACACTTACTGCTGAATTAACATGAAGAATAAAAAACTGAAGACTGCCAAATTTGTGATTGCCGATCTTATTTCGGCTGCTCTGGCATGGAGTATTTTTTTCTTCCTGCGCAAATCGGCAGAAACACCCTGGCTGAATGATGTTTTGAGCTTGATATTGAACGATCAGAAGTTTTATATAGGCATAGTTTTAATTCCATTGTTCTGGTCACTTATGTATGCCATGTCAGGCTCGTACCATAACGTTTTCCGTAAGTCGCGTATGCACGAACTAAGTCAAACCCTGTTGATGTCAGTGTGCGGAGTTATCTTTATCTTTTTTGTATTGATCCTTGACGATTCAGTAAATACATACAAAAACTACTACGAACTCTTTACTAACCTGTTCCTATTACATTTTGGCATTACTATTTTATTCAGATTGGTACTTGTTTCTCTTAATCTTTATAAACTCAAAAAAGGAATCTTCGGCTTCAATACCATAATTGTTGGTAGTAACGGCAACGCCATGTCGATCTATCATGATTTGATAAGCAAACCCAATGCTTCATTCAATAAGTTTGTAGGTTTTGTGTACGCATTAAATTACCCGAACTATAAACTCGAAAGCTATATACCTAACCTGGGACACTTCTCAAATCTGCGCAAACTCATTGCTGAAATGGATATTGATGAAGTGATTATTGCCGCCGAGCACTCGGAAACACATACCATTGAACAGATTATTACCGAAATCGAAAAAACTGACATACTCATTAAAGTCATTCCAATTATGCAGGATTTCCTCCTTGGTACTGTCAAAACAACTTCTATATACCAAACGCCGCTTATCCAGGTTTCGTACGAATTTATGCCGCAATGGCAGTTCAATCTGAAACGATTTCTGGATATAATTTTGTCGGCTGTTTCAATCGTTATTCTGAGTCCGGTTTACTTGTTTTGTGCAATCGGCGTGAAGCTTTCATCGAAAGGTCCGGTTTTTTATAAGCAGGAACGCATTGGGCTGAATGGCAAGAGGTTTATGATTCCCAAATTCAGGTCAATGGTTTTGGGTGCCGAAAACGGGAAACCTCTGCTTTCCTCACAAAATGATTTACGCATTACACCTTTCGGATTATTTCTGCGTAAAGTCCGCCTCGATGAAATCCCACAATTTTTTTCTGTCCTCATAGGGGATATGTCTCTTGTAGGTCCACGGCCCGAACGACAGTATTTTATTAATCAGATTACTAAGCGGGCGCCACATTACCGCATGCTTTTAAAAGTTAAACCGGGTATTACCTCGTGGGGACAGGTAAAATATGGCTATGCCGAAAATGTGGACCAGATGATCGAACGACTGAAATATGACATACTTTACATTCAGAATATGTCGCTTTCGATGGATTTTAAAATTATGGCCTACACCTTGCTTACTGTGGTAAAAGGAAGTGGGCAATAGTATCAGGAATTCAGAATCATGCAAATAGAAAAATAAACTGTATAAAACAGCTTGAATTCCATAAGTTAAATTAAAACATTGGGAATAAAGTCAAAACTATTAATCCATATTTTCCCTCTCAATGGCCATCCCACGCAGTCATTGGTGGATGGTTCCGGCTGTAGTTTTTCTGTCATGGTATTTGCAAAAAAGGCAAATACAGCGAGCCGCATTAGGAAAGAAGCACACTTCGCCAACTGAAGAATCTACAATTAACATAATATGCATTTATGGTCTTCTCAGCTTAGCTATGTTGGCAGGTTATTTATTTAAGTTGAAGCCAAAAGTATATTATGCCTCCGGTTTACTCACAGTTTAACTTCTAATTTGTAAGTTACAGTTGTGTAAGGTCATTTTGCACTAAAATTTTCGTAGATCAAACTTATTTGTTTCATAACCGCCGGAAACTTATTTTTGAGCATATTATTGCATTTTAGAAAAGCAAAAACCCACTGAAAAGTATTCGTTTTCAATGGGTTTCTCTATATGTCTTCTTCAAATCGCGGAGAAAGGGGGATTCGAACCCCCGGTACCCTAATCGAGTACGACAGTTTAGCAAACTGTTGGTTTCAGCCACTCACCCATCTCTCCAATGGTTTATGAAAAAACATTTAAGTTCCTTCAATAAGGGAGTGCAAAAGTAATCATTCCTTTGACATACGCAAATTTAATTTCAGATTCTTTTAAAATCTTATCCTGAGTTCGGTATGCTGATGCCACTAATCAAAATAATCCATTATATTTGCCTTAAATAATCCGGTACTTTCCGGGGAATAGTCATTTAACCAGTAAAACTTATTATTTTCCTCATTATGAAAAAGATAGTCTTTGTTTTTGTATTTGTAATTTCAGTTTCTGCAGCATCGGCTCAAATAATGGCAACAGCCAATTCGCCGGAATACAAAAATATTTTAAAAATGTCGGTATCGCTCTTCACCCGAAACACCTTCCAGATGGGCTACGAAAGATTTTTTCAACCGAACACAAGCTTTTTCCTGGCAGCAGGACTCAAATTCAAGGATTCGGATTATGAAAAGGATTGGGGCGTGCGTACCGAAGCACAAATGCGGTTTCATGTGTACACGGTTATAAAGCCCAGAGATAGTCACAGACTGTATTTTGCACCCTATCTTTTAAACGAATATATGGAGATTCAAATCACAAATAATAGCAGCAGTATGCCAGGTAGTTGGACAACAGATACTTTCAATGCTTTTGGAGGTGGCATGCTTTTCGGCTGGTCTTATTCGTTTGCAAATCGGATTAATCTGGATATCTATACCGGAGGAGGAATACGCAAGACTTTCAACTACGCGAACACCAACAGATACGACAATAATGGAATTTACGATTATGGCTACAGCGGTATTATTCCACGCCTGGGAATTGATATTGGTTTCTGGTTTTAAGGATTGGTTTTATGTTGGAAACTCCTGATCGGATCTGATTCAGGAGTTTTTTTTATGATATCGCAGAATTTTCTTTTTTTATAATAACTTTTTTAGAAATTTACCGCTTCAAAGCTAACTGCTTTTTAGTAATTAATTAATTTGCAAATCGCATATATACAGATAAATATACAATTATGGGAAAAACATTTGCCGAAAAAATTCTGGGTGCCGAAGCCGGTGCAATAGTGTTCCGCAGGCCCGATATCATTTTAACACATGATAATACTGCCAGTATCGCCAACACTTTTAAAAAAATGGGTGGCGAAAAGGTGAAAGATCCTGATCAGCTCCTTATTGTGCTTGATCATAATGCTCCGCCAACAAGTGCTGAACTTGCAAACGATTACCAGAAAATCCGCGATATCGTAAAAGAGCAGGGCATTAAAAAATTTCATGATGTAGGTAAAGGTATCTGCCATCAGATTATGAGCGAATATGCCAAACCCAATATGATTATTGTTGGCAGCGACAGTCACACATGTACAGCCGGAGCTTTCAACGCTTTTGCCGCTGGCATCGACCGCACCGAAACTGCCGGTTTGTGGCGCCAAGGCGAAACCTGGTTCAGGGTACCCGAGTCCATTAAAATTACCCTTAACGGGAAACTGCCTTATGGTGTTTATGGGAAAGACCTTTCGATCTGGATTATCGGAATGATTGGATCCAGCGGAGCCGATTATATGTCGGTTGAATTTCATGGCGAAGGAGTTAAATCCTTATCCATCTCCGCAAGGATGACAATAGCCAACCTCGCTTCGGAAATGGGTGCCAAAAATGCGGTTTTTCCGGCCGACCATGTTTTGAAGGATTTCCTCGGTGAAAATATAAAAGGTACCTGGGCTGACCCGGATGCTTTGTATGCGAGAGAAATTTCGATAAACCTGGATGAATTATTCCCCGTTGTATCGGCACCTCATAATGTTGATAATGTTAAAGCCCTGGCCGAGGTTAAAGGGATAAAGATTCAGCAGGCTATGATAGGAACCTGCACCAATGGCCGCATCGAGGATTTGCAGGAAGCCGCAGCTATTCTGAAAGGCAATAAAGTGCCTGATGGGTTTCAACTGCTGATTATTCCTGCATCGCAATATATTTATCTGCAGGCTATGGACGAAGGTTTGATAAGGATATTTATGGAAGCCGGTGCCAGTGTACTTGCTCCTTCCTGTGGTCCATGCCTAGGAACCGGACAGGGAATTCCGGCCGATAATATGACCATTATTTCTACGGCTAACCGAAATTTCAAAGGCCGTATGGGAAATAAAACCTCCTTTATTTACCTGGCATCACCGGCGGTGGTTGCCTATTCGGCGTTGAAAGGCGAAATTGCCGATCCACGCGGAACGGATGCAAACGACAAGTATCCTTTTACCATCGAACAAAGTAAAACAGTGGATATCAGTGCCGATGACAATCGTTATATTAACGGTACCTGGAATTATGCCGATGTTGACAATCTGAATACCGATCAGATGTTTGCTGGTAACCTGACCTACAGCGTAAAAAGCTCGGAAGCTGAAAAAATTATGCCACACTTATTCAAGGGATTCGACGATAGTTTTGCCGAACGGGTAAAAGAAGGCGATATACTGGTTGCCGGTGCTAACTTCGGATGCGGCAGTTCGCGCGAGCATCCTTCGGTAGGGCTTGCATTTGCCGGTATTAAAGCTGTGATTTGTAAAAGTGTGAACCGCATATTTTATCGTTCGTCGGTAAACCAGGGACTGCCAATCATTCTGCTACCCGAAGCGGTTGATGCTTACCAACAGGGCGATCAGGTTGATATTGACTTTGAAGCCGGTAAAGTAACTATTTCCGGCAAAGTGTATGGTTTTTCGCCACTTCCGGATAAACTGGTTGGGATTTTTAAAGCCAAAGGGCTTGTAAATTACGTGAAAGCCAGCTCGTAACTATTAGTTATTAAATGGTTTAAGGGAAAGTTGAAGTAATATTTCAACTTTCCTTTTTTCTTTTGTGGGTATAATTATTTTCAGTAATTTCACATCTTTATTGTATTATCTGATGATGGTTTTAAAACGCGGGTATATTTTGCAGATGATTGCCGTTGCTGCTATTATTCTGATAGCCGGCAGTTATGAGTTGCCCCAATACGTGAGCCGTTTGATCGTGATTGCTCTGCTGGTGCTAATTGATATGCGTTACTGGTTCTCGGTGCGGAAATATTTTACCAGGCGTTTCAGAAAAGTACTGACGTTTGCCTATTGGTTGCCATTATGGATGTTATTAATGTTTTTTATTGGTGGACTAATCACTCCTTTTCCCGAATGGAATACAGTTTTACGGGTTTACTATCCGGGGATATTATTGATTTTGTTGGTGGGGAAGGGTATTTTCCTTGCTCTTTTAATTGCGAGTGATATTTTTATAATTCCTTTGAACGCAATAAGGCGTGTAAATCCTGAAAATATAAAAAGCGGAGGAAGGTGGTACCGCCCCAGGAGTTTTATGCTCACATCTGCCGGTATTGCCTCAATTGTGATGCTATTGTTCATTTCGGGAATGTTCTTCTGGGTTTCGGATTATAAACTACATACCATCGAAATACCGGTGAAGGATTTGCCGAAAGCTTTCGATGGATATAAATTAGTCCAGTTAAGTGACTTTCACCTGGGAGGGTTTGTAAACGATAATTCTCTGAACAAGATTATTAAAATTACA
>JBBSDG010000055.1:0-15558 GCA_038249635.1 Bacteroidales bacterium
ATTAAAACTTCTGAAAAATGATTAACGAAGATCAATACAACACGCTGACCGATGTAAAAGTCCGCGACGAAAGTTCAGTGCAAGCCTTTATGACCGGTGTGTTCTCATGGATGTTTATTGCACTGGCAATTACCGCTGTAACTGCGTGGTATGTGGCTGCAACGCCTTCAATAATGCAGCTAATGATTACCGAAACCGGTCTTTCCATTTTTGGCTGGGTTGTAATGCTGGCACCTATTGGCTTTGTACTGCTGATGTCATTTAGCTTTCAAAAACTGAGTGCTCTTTCATTATCTGGATTATTCCTGGTTTACTCCTTGCTGGTTGGTTTAAGTCTGAGTTTTATATTCCTGGTTTATTCTATAGGTTCCATTGCCACCACCTTCGGAGTTACTTCGCTAACTTTCGGTATTATGGCCATAGCTGGTTATACCACCAAGACCGACCTCACCAAATTCGGAAACATATTAATGATGGCGCTGGTAGGAATAATTGTCGCCACGCTGGTTAATTTTTTCCTGAAAAGTGAATCCATGCAATACCTTATAAGTTTTATCGGAGTTCTTGTGTTTACAGGACTTACAGCTTATGATGTACAGAAACTCAAGAAAATTGGAACAGAAATGGTTGCCGGGCAGGAATCAACACACAAATACGCCATTATGGGAGCATTATCGCTTTACCTGGATTTTATTAACTTGTTCCTTTTCCTGCTACGTTTCCTTGGCAGGAGAAATTAATTTCACACACACTGAAAGGCTGGTTATTCCGGCCTTTTTTATTTTGGATGAGCGGGATAGTATGGCCTTTCCGAACAGATTATGTACTTTTGCGCCTTAAAACCGTAAATAAGCAATTATGAAAGCATATGTATTTCCCGGACAGGGAGCGCAATTTGTAGGAATGGGCAAGGATTTGTACGATAATCATGCCGTGGCAAAAGAAATGTTCGAAAGAGCCAATGAAATACTTGGTTTCCGTATTACCGACCTCATGTTTTCGGGTACAGATGAGGACCTGCGACAGACCCGTGTTACCCAGCCTGCTATTTTCCTGCATTCCGTTATACTGGCAGCTACCTTATCCGATTTTAAACCGGATATGGTTGCAGGTCATTCCCTTGGAGAATTTTCGGCACTGGTTGCCAACAAAGCATTGTCGTTCGAAGACGGGTTGCGATTGGTTTATGCTCGCGCCATGGCCATGCAGAAAGCGTGTGAAGCCGAACCCAGTACCATGGCAGCAATCCTTGGACTTGATGATGCAAAAACAGAAGAAGTTTTAGCCGGAATTGATGAAATAGTTGTACCGGCAAATTATAACAGTCCCGGTCAATTGGTTATTTCCGGTTCCATAAAAGGCATTGAAATTGCATGCGAAGCTTTAAAAGCCGCCGGTGCAAAGCGTGCCTTACCGTTAAAAGTTGGTGGAGCATTCCATTCGCCACTTATGGAGCCTGCCCGCGTTGAACTTGCTGCAGCCATAGAAGCTACTACAGTAAATACTCCAATTTGCCCGGTTTACCAGAATGTAGATGCAAAACCTTATACTGATCCATCGGCAATTAAGGCAAATCTATTGATTCAGCTTACTTCACCGGTTCGCTGGACGCAGATGGTGCAGAATATGGTTGCCGATGGCGCAACACTTTTTACTGAACTGGGGCCTGGGAGTGTGCTCCAGGGTTTGGTTAAAAAAATTGCTCCTGAAGTTGAAACAGCAGGAGCATAAGCAATTGTAATGGAACTGAATAAAAAATACCCTGTTTCTTAGTAGAAGCAGGGTATTTTTTTTGAACTTTCTTCAGAAAACAAAACGAAATACAAGAAGCATAAAATCATTCTATTTTTGCAACAGAACCAATTCAATTTTTTCCAGCTCTTCCTTACTGAATTGTTTATTATCCAAAGCCCCAAGATTATTTTCGAGCTGTGCCACCGAGCTGGCACCCACCAAGACTGTAGTTACACGTTTGTCTTTTAAAAGCCATGCAATTGCCATCTGCGACAAGCTTTGTCCGCGCTGAACTGCAATTTCGTTCAGTTTGATAATCTTTGGCAGCATTTGTGAAACACGATCCTCATTCAGGAATACATGCTTTGCCGCACGCGAATCTGCAGGAATTCCCTTGAGGTAGCGATCTGTCAGCAAACCTTGCGCCAAAGGCGAGAATGGAATACATCCCAAACCATCCTGTTCAAGCACATCAAGCAAACCATCTTCGGCCCAGCGGTTAAACATGCTGTAAGATGGCTGATGGATAAGGCAAGGCGTTCCCAGTTGTTTCAGAATGGCAGCAGCCTTATGTGTTAACTCGGCAGGATAATTCGAGATTCCGGCATACAAAGCTTTTCCCTGCCTTACTATTAAATCAAGAGCAGCCATGGTTTCTTCGAGCGGCGTATCCGGATCGGGACGATGGCTGTAGAAAATATCGACATAATCCAACTTCATCCGCTTCAAACTTTGGTCGAGACTGGAAACCAGGTATTTTTTTGATCCCCATTCGCCGTAAGGTCCGGGCCACATCAGGTAGCCTGCCTTGGTCGAAACAATTATTTCATCGCGGTAGGAACGAAGATCGTTTTGCATCATGCGGCCAAAATTCTCTTCCGCTGATCCGGGAGGCGGGCCATAATTATTTGCCAGGTCAAAATGGGTAATTCCACGGTCGAAAGCAGCAAGTACAATATCACGGGAAACATCAAATTTATCGGCGAAACCGAAATTATGCCATAACCCCAGTGAAATTTCAGGAAGCTGAATTCCGCTTTTCCCGCAGCGGCGGTATTGCATTTGCTCGTAACGTTTTGATTTGGCTTGATATTCCATGGCTTGGGAGATGTAGAGAAAAGGTTAAAAGAAAAAGGTTAAAAGTTAAAGGAAGATTATTCAGCCTTCCGCACTAAACCATCTTTGAGTTCGTATGATATATTACTTTCAGGACAAATGGCTTTACCATCCTTATCGAATTTCAGCTTATGACCGTATTCGCTCATCCAGCCAGTTTGGCGGGCAGGATTTCCTACAACAAGGGCAAATGCAGGTACTGACTTTGTAACTACAGCGCCGGCTCCTATAAAGCAAAACTCACCGAGTTCGATTCCGCATACAATAGTCGAATTGGCCCCAATGGTTGCTCCTTTGCGAACAAAAGTCCGCGCATATTCATTTTTACGGTTAACGGCGCTGCGCGGATTTATCACATTGGTAAATACCATCGAAGGACCCAGGAATACGTCATCCTCGCATACAACACCGGTATAAATGGAGACATTATTCTGAATTTTGACATTTTTGCCAAGCACAACATCCGGCGAAACCACCACATTTTGCCCGATATTACAGCCATCGCCGATAATACAGCCCGGCATAATATGCGAGAAATGCCAGATCCTCGTTCCGTTCCCAATTGTGCATCCCTCATCAATAACCGCCGTGGCATGTGCGAAATATCCTTTTTCTTTCATAACTAGTGATTTTAATCTACTTATTTAGCAACAATCAATACTTTCAATCTCATCAATCTCATCAATCGCATCGATCCATTTCCCCTTGTCCCCATTTCTCCAAGTCCCCTTGTCCTGAACAAAACAATCTCCTCAATCCATTTCCCCTAGTCCCCATTTCTCCACCTCCCCTTGTCCTCAACAAACCAACCCCCTCAATCTCATCAATCCACTCAATCCACCTCCCCTTGTCCCCATTTCTCCACCTCCCCTTGTCCTGAACAAAACAATCCCTTCAATCCCAACAATCCCATCAATCCATTTCCCCTTGTCCCCATTTCTCCACCTCCCCTTGTCCTGAACAAAACAATCTCCTCAATCCATTTCCCCTTGTCCCCATTTCTCCACCTCCCCTTGTCCTGAACAAAACAATCCCATCAATCCCATCAATCCCACCTCCTTCTACTTCCCCGCAATTTCCAGGTACTCCAGCACCGACGAAGTAATATGATTCAATTGCTCATGGGTCATTTCGGTATGCATGGGCAATGAAATTACGGTATGGCTGAGTTGCTCGGTTACAGGAAAATCACCTGCTTTATAGCGTGGATCAAGATACGCCTTTTGAAGATGGATAGGCACCGGGTAATAAATCATGGCCGGAACATCATTGGTAGCGAGGTAAGCCTGGAGTTTATTACGATCAATACCCACAGCCTGAAGAGTATATTGATGATAAACATGTGTGGATCGGGTAAATTTTGAAGGCACAATTAGTTGCGGATGTGTTTCGAATGCCTTGTCGTAAGCCGCTGCCACCTGTTGACGTGCATGAGTAAACTCATCAAGGTGCTGGAGTTTCACTTTCAGAATGGCAGCCTGAATACTATCCAAACGGCTGTTTACACCAATATCATCATGATAATAACGAACTGTCATGCCGTGATTTACGATCGAACGCATTTTAATTGCAAGTTCATCATCATTAGTGAAAATTGCGCCGCCATCGCCGTAGCAACCGAGGTTTTTAGAAGGGAAAAATGAAGTACAGCCAATATGACCCATGGTTCCTGATTTCTTCCATACATTTTCCTTAGTGAGGTAATCGGCTCCAATAGATTGGCAAGCATCTTCGATTACAAAAAGGTTATGCTGTTTCGCAATTTCCATAATCGCATCCATATCAGCCGTCTGCCCAAAAAGATGAACAGGAACAATAGCCTTGGTGCGGGAAGTTATAGCTTTGAGAATCGCCTCAGGACTGATATTAAACGTTTTGGGATCAACATCAACCAATACAGGAGTAAGCCCGAGCAATGCGATTACTTCGGCAGTTGCAATAAAAGTAAAATCAGGTGCAATTACTTCGTCACCTGGTTTCAACCCGAGAGCCATCATACTGATTTGCAAGGCATCGGTACCATTACCACAAGAGATAACATGCTTTACGCCCAGGTAGTTTTCGAGTGCTGCCTGAAATTCTTTAACAGCAGGGCCATTAATAAAAGCAGTGGAATTAATCACCTCACTGATAGCTTTGTCAATCTCCGGCTTAATTTTATCGTATTGAGCCTTGAGGTCAACCATCGAAATTTTCTGCATAATCGGTATATCGTTTTTATAATAAATATTGCCTGCAAAGATATTTAATGTATGCTTGCAAAGTTATCTCAAAAGAATATAAAGTACTGTATATTCACGAAAAATGACAAATTAATCAGAAAGCTGCCATCCACAGGATCTGATTTGTATCTTTGCACACTATGTTCAGAACGGGTTGATACTATTTCGTTGAACTCAAGTGCTTTATTAACTGCCCGAACTCAATACCAAAAGCAAGCTGTTAGTTAGTGTATAGGATAACTAACAGGCAAGAACAAGGTCAGCACATCTTTAACATTCAATTAACCGTAAAACACCGAAACCTGAATCATGCAGCAAATATACTCCTTACTTATTATGTGCTACGGTTTTGCTATCCGGGTGGCGGCTATTTTTGATAAGAAAGCAGCACTTTGGCTAAGAGGAAGATCGCAATACTGGGTAATTCTCGAAAAAGTCTTTTCGGAGGCACCTTATAATCTTCCCGGACGAAAGCTTGCCTGGTTTCATTGTGCATCCTTAGGCGAATTTGAGCAAGGCCGGCCAATTATAGAGGCATTCAAACAGCAGCATCCGGAATACCTTATCCTGCTTACTTTTTACAGTCCTTCGGGGTACGAAGTGAGGAAAGCTTATGCCGGTGCCGATCATATTCTTTACCTTCCGCTCGACACACAATCCAATGTGAGGAGATTTGTTGATACAGTTAAACCGGATATCGTTCTTTATATAAAATATGAATTCTGGTTTAATTTCCTGAAATACCTGCAATCGAAAAAGATTCCAACAATACTTGTTTCCGCCGTATTTCGCCCGGATCAGCATTTTTTTAAAGGATACGGCGAATGGCCTCGTAAAGTTTTACAAGGATTTACAAGGATTTTTGTTCAGAAAGAGGATTCGAAAGAGCTGCTGCATTTTATCGGTATTGAAAATGCAGTAGTGAGCGGGGATACCCGTTTCGACAGGGTTGCGGCAGTGGCAGCAAATCCGGTGGAAATAGAAATTGCAAAGGAATTTGCACTAAATCATAAAGTTGTAGTTGCGGGAAGTACCTGGCCCGCGGATGAGGAACTTCTTTTCAACCTGGTTGAGCAAAACAAAAACAATCTCCGTTTTATTATTGCACCTCACGAAATAAGCCCCGATCGCATAGCTTCACTTTTGCAAAAAGCGGGATCTAAAGCTGTACTCTTTTCAAAGACCAATGCCGCTAAAGTTAAAAAAGCAGAAATCCTTATTATTGACTCCATCGGCATGCTTTCCCAGCTTTACCAGTATGGAACAATTGCATATATCGGCGGTGGTTTTGGTGTTGGAATTCACAATATACTGGAGGCTTCAGCGTTCGGATTACCGGTATTTTTTGGGCCTGTGTATCACAAATTTAATGAAGCCCGTGAGCTGATTGAACTGAAAGGTGCTTTTGAAGTTAAAAAAACGGAAGAGCTGTTACTCAAAACCGATGAGTTGCTTTCGGATGCTGCAAAACTTGCCAGTGCATCTGCAATAAGTAAAAACTACGTTTTAAACGGCTGTGGTGCAACCGGAATTATCCTTAAAAGTGTTAATGAATTGATCGGTTCAGGGATATAACAAAGGCTGAAACTGCTGGTTTCGCAACTGCGGTTCAAACCCTGCCTCACGAATTGCATTCTGAATGCCTTCTTCATCAAACTTATAGCTGGCTCCGGCAACACTCACCACGTTTTCCTCAATCATTATGGAGCCAAAATCATTGGCACCTCCGTGCAGGCAAAGCTCGCCTGTATCTTTGCCAACCGTAAGCCACGATGCCTGTATATTAGGCACATTCGGCAGCATCAGCCGACTGATTGCGATAGTTCTGACATATTCCTCAGCAGTAACTGAATTTGAAATTCCATAAAGTTTTTTCAGCGAAGTGCCTTCATCCTGGAAAGGCCAGGGAATAAAT
Source organism: Bacteroidales bacterium (assembly GCA_038249635.1). Lineage (GTDB taxonomy): Bacteria > Bacteroidota > Bacteroidia > Bacteroidales > UBA4417 > UBA4417. The sequence continues at coordinate 6,988 of JBBSDG010000055.1, forward strand.
GAAATAAAACCGGTAGCACCAACGGGCTTTTCGTCCTGTACATCGCGGATATGGATCATGTGCTGAATACGTTCCTCCACCGTTTCAATATGCCCGAACATCATTGTTGCGGAGGTAGTAAGACCAAGTTTATGGGCCTCGCGCATCACATCGAGCCATTGATCAACCGTGCATTTATTTTTCGAAATTTTACCTCGAACCCTGTCGGACAGAATTTCGGCACCGGCACCCGGAAGGCTGTCGAGTCCGGCAGAGATAAGCTGTTCGAGTGTTTCACGGTAATTTATTCCTTCGAGTTGCGAAATATGTACAACTTCAGGAGGGCCAAGGGCATGAAGTTTTAGACTAGGATATAGCTCTTTCAACTGCCGGAACAAACTTGTGTAAAAATCCAGACCCAGTTCCGGATGCATACCGCCTTGAAAAAGCAATTGCTCACCTCCTCGCGCAAAAAGCTCATCAATTTTTTCCTTGTATTGCGCAATGGTTGTAATGTAGGCTTCCTTATGGTTGGCGCCTCTGTAAAAATTGCAGAACTGGCATCCCGAAACACAAACGTTGGTATAATTAACATTGCGATCGATAAGCCATGTAACTTTTTTATCAGGGTGAAGCCTGTTACGCACCTGATTGGCGGCAAACATAAGCTCCGCAGTGGATGTTTCGGTATATAATTTAACTCCTTCTTCCAGCGAAAGATGAGAGCCTGATATTGCTTTTTGAAGTGTTTCGATATATGCCATTTGGCAAAAGTAGGTATTTCAATTTAAATAAAAGATCCACAAATCGCACAAATGATGCACAAATTGGCACAAACTGTTTCCCGTTAAATGATCCACAAACTAAATATAAAATGAATAAACAGACACAATTCATTTATGTTTATTTGTGTGACATTTATGGAAATTTGTGGAAATAATTATTCCTTTGGCTCGTGTTTCTCTTTATATATATCGAAATCCAATACTTTCAACTGCCAGCCATCCTTCATTTTATAATGCTTATATCGAAGCAAATACGACAGGGTACCCAGCGCAAAAAAAGATCCTGCAACAATAGGAACTGTATTATCAATCAATGGTTTCTCATCGTGAATACCTCTGTTAATCATACTCATACCGGTATAAACTACAGGAACCAGAAACATCATTCGCCAGGAGCCATTCAGAAAATGCCGTGTCGTTCTCACTTCTTTAACCTTCGAAAGCTGTATGGAGAAATTCTTGTTCACTACACAAAGGGAATCATCGATAGAGGTAAGCTCACCACCAGCTATAAACTCCGGCTCTCCCATACGGACGGTAAATTTGTCGCCGGGATAGTATAAAAACCGTTTTGTTTTACCCGGTTTCTGAAGAAGAATCACCTTTTGTGCATCAACTTCCTGGCAGAATATTACCAATAACAGAGTCCATATTAAAAGTAAAGGCAGTTTCATAAACAGGTTTATTAGTAGTGATAAAATTAACAAATATGTTTGAACGAAGATGTTAAAAATAGTCAAAAATTAAGGATTTCCTATCATAAAAACTACCTTATTTAAGCATTGATATTTTTACGACATTTGTCTGCTCAAGAGGAGACTAACTATGAAGTTCAGAAGTTTATTTATTATTATTTTACTTGGCATTTCAGTTCTGCAGGGATGTAAAAATACTTCGGGCGACAAAGTTACTATCAGCGGTACTTTCACCAACCTGCCTTCGATGCAACTGTATATCTATCAGCTACTTCCGGCGAGTAAACCGCTAATCGATTCAGTAACTACGGATGCTTCGGGTAATTTCAGTATTTCTTTTCCTGTTAAAAAAGCCGGTTATTATTCCTTAACGCGAAATGCCGATAATGAAATCACGCTGGTGGTTTCGCCTGGTGAAGTAATAACGCTTCAGGCTGATGGTAACGCAATGCGGAATACCTATTCGGTAGAAGGATCGAAAGATTCAAAGATCTATTGGGAATACACTAATTTTACCAATGCAAACCTTGCGAAAGTGGATTCATTATCGGAGGCATTTGCCGCATTCCGAAACAATCCGGGTTTCAACCTGGTAAAACAGCAACTCGACTCAGCCTACTTCGATATTTTCAATCAGCAGAAAGAACATGTAATTTCGTTTGTACATACCCATCTGAATTCGCTGGCATCCTTGCTTGTGATTTCCGAAAATTTCGGCCCCAACCCGCTTTTGTCTGAGAAAACGCAGCCAGAATTATTTCTGAAACTCGACAGTGTTCTGTTTCGTGCATACCCTGAAAATAGCCTGGTAAATACGTTTCATGTGCGGATGCTCAGTTTCAGGGCTGAACAGGCAGATATAAAAGCGCATGATAAAATACTTATGCCTGGTCTGGATGCGCCTGAAATTACCCTGCCAAACACATCCGGAAAGGAAATAAAACTATCGTCATTGAAGGGTAAACTTACGCTGATTTATTTCTGGAGCAGTTGGAATGCGCTTTGCAGGCAAACCAATATGAACCTCACGCCAGTTTATAGCCGTTATCACAGTCGTGGATTTGAAATTTATGCCGTTTCCATTGATTCGGATCCCGACCTCTGGCTCAAAGCATATATGCTGGATAAAGCCTACTGGATTCAGGTAATTGACACCAAAGGACTCCAATCGGAGTATTGCAAAACGTATGCGGTAAGAGCAATTCCCAAAATGATGCTGATTGCGAAAAATGGAAAAATTATTGCCCGCGACCCGGAATTCGGGGAACTGGAATCCTTAATTAAGAAAAACATTTAAATGGTTTGAATTGTTTTAAAGGATTGATGGGATTGATTTGGGCAGGACAAGGCGATGTGGAGAAATGGGGACAAGGGGAAATGGATTGATGGGATTGATTTGGGCAGGACAAGGGGATGTGGAGAAATGGGGACAAGGGAAAATGGATTGATGAGATTGATGAGTTGAACTTTATTATGATCAAAATTTCAGAATTGAGTTAAAAAAACAAACTCTTCAAACCCGAAACCCTTCAAACCAGAAACTTGTCACACTGAGCGAAGTCGAAGTGCTTCAAACCCGAAAACCTTCAAACCCTTCAAACTCCTCAAACTCCTCAAACAAAATAAAACCTATAAATCACCAATCCAGCCGATGTCCTCCTCCAATAAAAATATTTACTTCGCAAGCGACTTTCACCTTGGCATTCCCGACCGGCATAGCAGCCTGGTGCGCGAGAAACAACTGATCCGCTGGCTTGATATGGTTCAGCAGGATGCGGAAGCTATTTACCTTATGGGCGATCTTTTTGATTTCTGGTTCGAATATAAAACTGTTGTCCCAAAAGGATATACGCGCTTGTTCAGTAAGCTGGCCGAAATTACCGAAAAAGGAATCCCGGTGCATTTCTTTAAAGGAAACCACGACTTCTGGGCTTTTAGTTACCTCAACGATGAAGCCGGCGTTATTATTCACGACGATCCGCAGGAAATTACATTAAAAGGCAAGAACTTTTTCCTGGCTCACGGCGATGGCCTTGGCCCGGGCGATCATAAGTATAAGTTTCTGAAAAAGATATTCCTTTCGAGATTCAACCAGTTCCTTTTCCGCTGGCTTCACCCCGACTTAGGCACAAAAATGGGATTGCACTTTTCGCGCGGAAGCCGCATTTCGAATATGATAAAACAGGATAAGGATGAAAACTTCTTTCTTAATGACCAGGAAATTTTGCTTGTATTTTCGCGTGATATGGCAATCAAAAAGCCCGAAGTTGATTACTTTGTATTCGGACACCGGCATGTTCCAACCCAAATTAAAATTTCGGAAAAAGCAAGTTGTATTATCCTTGGCGACTGGGTAAAACATTTCTCCTACGGCAAATTCGACGGGGACACTTTTGAGATAAAGTATTTTGAAAAGTAAGGCGTAAGAATAATACCTTCACCGGCGAATTCAACCTCGGTTTCTATAAATCCTACTAATTAATCTTGATTAAAACACTTAAATGCAACAATTAAAAAACATATCATGGAAAATCTAAAATCTTACATCCAAACCAATTCACAACGCTATCTTGATGAATTGTTCGGTTTAATCCGCATTCCTTCCATCAGCTCACAAAGCGAACATAAGGACGACATGGTAAAAACGGCTCAATATATCGTTGATTCGTTAATGAAGGCCGGTGCGGATAAGGCTGTAATAATGCCAACCACCGGCCACCCGGTTGTGTATGGCGAAAAAATTATTGATCCTTCGATACCTACCATTTTGGTTTACGGTCATTACGATGTGATGCCGGTCGATCCGCTCGAACTCTGGCATTCGCCGCCCTTTGAGCCGGAAGTCCGCGATGGAAAGATATTTGCCCGCGGTGCTGTGGACGACAAAGGTCAGCTATTTATGCAGGTAAAGGCTTTTGAATACCTTGTGCTTACCAAACAGCTTCATTTCAACGTAAAATTTATAATCGAAGGCGAGGAAGAAATGGGATCGCCGGCGCTTGGCAAATGGCTTCCTCAACAGAAAGAACTCTTGAAAGCTGATCTTATCCTGGTTTCGGATACCAGCATGATTGCCATTGATATTCCAAGTATTACCGTTGGTTTACGAGGGCTTGCCTACATGGAAGTGGAAGTTGCAGGACCTGATAAAGACCTGCATTCAGGCATATATGGTGGCGCAGTAGCCAATCCGGCCAATATCCTGGCTAAAATGATAGCCTCACTTCATGACGAAAACAACCATATCACCATTCCTGGTTTTTATGATGATGTACTGGAACTTTCATCTGAAGAACGTGCCGATATGGCCCGCGCGCCATTCAACCTCGAAGAGTACAAGCAAAAGCTTGATATAAAAACGACCCTTTGCGAAAAAGGATATAACGTAAACGAATGTACCGGAATACGCCCGACATTGGATGTGAACGGTATGTGGAGCGGTTATACAGGCGAAGGATCAAAAACTGTTTTACCGGCAAAGGCTTTCGCGAAAATCAGCATGAGGCTTGTTCCTCATCAGGATCCGAATAAAATTGCCCAACTCTTTTCCCGCCATTTCGAGTCTATAGCACCCGATTACGTAAAAGTTAAAGTTACCGAACATCATGGCGGATATCCTTATGTGGCGCCAACCAACACGGCTGCATACCGCGCCGCAAGCAAAGCCTACGAAACCACTTACGGTAAAATACCGGTGCCTACCCGCAGCGGGGGAAGTATTCCGATTATTTCAACTTTTGAGCAGGTGCTGGGGGTTAAATCCATACTGATGGGTTTCGGACTTGATACGGATGCAGCACATTCGCCCAATGAAAATTACCATCTCGAATGTTTCTACAAAGGCATTGAAACCATTACCTGGTTTTATAAATATTATGCCGATGAATTGAATAAGAAGGTTTAGTGCTTTTGATACAAAATGGAAACACCCGTTCAACTATTTACAGGACAGGTGTTTTCATTTAACATGTACTCTTTAAAATGCAGCTTAAAAAAGGTCACAGTATAGTTATAGTAATTTTAAAATCCTTACCCAATAATACTATCAGAACCACTTATTTCCGCCTTGCTTTTTAATTTGATTAATAATTTCAAGAATACAAACATCAGAAGCATTGCACCTATTGAAACAAATGAATTATTATCAAGAAACGCAGAGAGCCGGTATCCTAATAATTCGGCAAAGTTCCCGCCAATTAATACGAATGAAAGTATTGCCAGTATTTTATCGGGTGTTGATAATAACTTAAAATAGAACAAGACTGCAATAACCAGCAATTGTTCAAAAACAAATGCATTCTCGCTGGTAAAAGCCAGTAATGGGATAAATCCAACGATTAAATAAAAATCCAGGATCGTATTCTCCACAATCATATTCTTTGACGATAGGTTAAATACTTTATAGAAAAAAAACAATAGAGCTACTAATATTGCAAACTGATAAAAAGGGGTAAATGAAGGATCCGAAAGGAAAAAACGAAGTGGTGTGAATCTGGCAATTACGGAAAAAAGAGTGTGATTTGCATTTGCGAGAAGAGCCTGTTTATGCCCCATCTCAATGCCGATTTCATTAAACCATGCATAATACTGATGAATGAATAAATTCCAGTTTTTATAAAATAAAAGTGGGATAAAACTCCAGACAACCGAAGATATTCCAACCATTAATAAAGCTTTGAACTTCTTCCGATATATCAGATAGGGTAAAAAGATCAAACCAAATGGCTTAATAAAAAGACTAAGACTCAATAAAACTGAAGCCGTTATAACTCTCTCTTTAATTAATGCAGATAATACCAAAATATACATAAAGAGCAATAAATAATTAACCTGGCCAAGATGCAACTCGCGCAAAAAATGCAAGGCTAATATTAAAGCTGAAAGCACATATAAAACATTTGTACGTTTAGAATCGGGTTTCAAACCAATTTTAGGCGATAATAATCGCACTGAAATATAAAAATTTAAAATTATGATGCCGGTCAGGAAGAGCCAGTAAATGATTTTTGCAACTCCAAATGAGAATAATGTAAATGGAATAAAGATTAAAGCTGAAACCGGTGAATATTTGAATATATAATGCCCATCTTCGGAATGCCTGTATAGATTCTCTGCATTAATCAGTCTGTAAGCCGCTTTATAATAAACCTCAAAGTCTGATAACCACAATCTGTGATTGATAGCTTCGGCGAATAGAAACGAAAGGCAGACAATTAATATGAAGGCTAATCCCAGCCAAGGCCTGGTTATAAGTTTAGTCATTTAAGTAAAAAATATTTATTTGATATTTATTTTTTATTAATACTCCCCTATTTCAGGAAAAAGCTGAACTTTATCAAATACAACTGGGATATGAGTAAGTATAGTGACATTCATTATGTTAAGATCCATTTATTGGTGCGTGATTCATACCTACTTTTTTTTAGAGTGCAAAGAAACAATATTTCTATCAATCTTCTTCAGCTTTATCATTCTGATGATCGATAATATATTGTTTTGTGGCATCATTTCTGAATTCGGTATGCCTGATCTGCCCACCGGTGCGACCAACGTAGCCCATGGCAGCGCAACTGATCAATGAAATAATAAGCGTCATAATCAGCAGGAAACGGACGGCTTTAACCTTTTTCCAGATGCTGTAAAGTGTTACAGCAGCCATTAAACCAGCCGGTATAATTATGAAAAGCGAAATTACAGCCATATTTTCGTGCCGGTTGATAAGACTTAGTACAATATCTGGCATACCTCTTACGGCTTCCCTGGCCGGGTCGCCGGTGAGATCAACAACCACTGCTGCAAGAGCTGCAAAAACTATGGTGGCCAGCCCGCTGATTTTAATGCCTTCATTTTTAAAAACCATTCCGGCTATCAATATCAAAGTGCCGATAATCACTCCTACTATCGGGAAGTGGTTGATAATTACATGCAGATAAGCCCAGTTCATAAAATGGATTTTAGAAAGGTGAAATATTAAATCAGAACCTAATACCCTTCTTCCCTATTTCGTTACAAATATATGCAATATCATGCTTGGTTAGTCGGACGCGACTTCAAGTAGCATCCCGACCATAAAAAAACGGCTGCAGAATTTCTCCTGCAACCGTTTCATCACCATTCACCATTATTTACCTGCGGTTTGGAGTTCCTGAAGATCCTCTTTCAGTATTCTCGCCCGACTTCTTGTTTTCCTCTTTTTTTACATCCTCTCTTGAGGTCTGTTTTCTTCCAGTATTTTCAGTACGTGAGTTTTGAGCGGGAGTACTTTGATTTCTTTGTTCACGCGTTGGCTGAGTTGAAGGAGCTTGACTCGTTCCTGATTCGCGCGTCGGGCTGCTGTAAACCTTTTGAAGATCAGGAGAACTGTTGCGCGGTTGGCGGCTTTCGTTATTTTCGACCCTGGTCGGACTATTAGTTGACGAGTTTCTTTCAGTAGCCTTTGTGTTACTTCCACGATTTGGAATTTCTCTTTGTGGTTCTGCTGCTGGCCGTGTTGAATTCCTTTCAGGATAAACCTGAGTTCCCATGCGAGGTTCAGACTTTTTTCCCATAGTATTTGAACCGTTATTTGGTTCCGTCCGTGTGTTTGTGCGAGGCGTAGCTTTCGGCTCACTTTTAACTCCTGAGTTTCTTGAATTCGGAACCTGGCCTGAATTTCGTGGTTCTGAACGATTTTCCCTTGAACCATTAACATTACGATCGACAGGTGATTGTGAATTGATGTGGGTTGCATTCCTGTTGTCGCGGGTGCGGTTTACACCGGGATCGTTAGTACGTGCATTGGACTGTTCAATCTTTCTTCCACTCCTTGCCTGATCTGCGTTGCGGTATTCAGTAGGGCGGTATTCCCTGCTTTTATTGTCAACCGAAGGACGATACGCATTGAACCTGTTGTTGTGAACACCATTGTTTTCGGCTCTGTTGTTATCAACTACTTCCATGGTTCTTACCCTGTTGCGGCTGTATCTTTCGACTTCATTTACCTGCGGTCCATGATACCAGGAGTTGCGATGTCCATAGGAGTTATGATTATCAACGTATACATTGTTTATGTAAGTGATGTTTGTTATGCGTACAGGCCTGTCGTAGATGTAGCGGTTCCAGTCATTTGAGCA
>JBBSDG010000056.1:0-15450 GCA_038249635.1 Bacteroidales bacterium
TAATCCAACAACTTGTGATACTCTGGCACTTGCCGGAACTGCTGATACACCGGCATTCCCGATAAGCGGGTTGATTTTGTTCCCTTCTTTCAAAAAAAGGTTGAATATTTTTACAAACATCACCCCGCCAAAAGTTGCAACGGCAAACGATAACGCACCCAATACAAAAATACCTACTGATTTCGGCGTTAAAAAAGTAGTTGCCTGTGTAGATGCTCCCACGGTAAGTCCAAGCAGAATTGTAATAATATCAATCAACGGGCCTTTGGCTGTATCAGCAAGACGTTTGGTAACAGTGCTTTCTTTAAGCAGGTTACCTAAGAAAAGCATACCCAATAAAGGAATGGCAGCCGGAACTATGAAACATGTGAACAACATCCCGATTACAGGAAAAACAATTTTTTCGCGTTTGGAAACCGAGCGCGGAGGTTTCATCCGGATCAATCGTTCCTTTTTGGTAGTGAGTAACCTCATAATCGGAGGTTGTATTACCGGCACAAGAGCCATATACGAATATGCCGAAACAGCAATGGCTCCAAGCAATTCGGGCGCAAGCTTCGAAGTAAGGAAAATAGCTGTAGGGCCATCAGCACCGCCGATGATACCTATTGCACCTGATTCGGCGGGCGAAAATCCCAGTGCAAGAGCACCGGCGTATGCTCCAAATATACCTAATTGTGCTGCAGCACCCACAAGCATTAATTTCGGATTTGAGATGAGTGCCGAAAAATCAGTCATGGCACCAATGCCCAGAAAAATAATAGGTGGATAAATTCCATACCGTACCCCGAAATAAAGATAATTAAGTACGCTCCCACTTTGGTAAATACCAATCTCCGGGTTTAAAGGATCGCCACTTAAAATATGATCGGCTCCTAAAAAAGGAATATTTCCTACCAGTATTCCAAAGCCAATTGGCACAAGTAACATTGGCTCAAAGCCTCTTGCAATTGCCAGGTAAATGAATACAATCCCGATAAGAATCATAAATACATGTCCCACAGTAAAATTAGCGAAGGCAGTGTACTCGAAGAACTGGACTAAGTGATCGGACAAAAATGTCCAGAAATTTCCTGAAGTTCCCATATCGTTATTCTCCGATTACGATAAGAATATCACCTTCCATCACACTGTCGCCTTTAACGAATTTAATTGAAACAACGCGTCCTTCCTTATCGGAATTGATGTTGTTCTCCATTTTCATAGCTTCCAGCATCAGCAGTTTCTGACCTATTTTTACCATATCGCCTTCTTTGACATAAAGTTCAAGAATTACACCAGGCAAAGGCGATTTGATATTCCCTGTTCCCTTTGGCGATGATGGACTGGCTGTTTTGGATACCGAAGGATGCGAATCTGTTGAAGGCACAGCCATAGTCCTCACTAACTTCGGTGTTTTAATTGACTGCAGTTTGCGGTCTATCTCAACAGTATAGGTTATGCCATTAACCATTACTTCGGCTGTGTTTTCTTCGATACCAATTATTTCGGTTTCGTATTCGTTTCCGTGTATGCTGAACTTAAAATTTTTCATTTGCAATTACTTAATTTTTGGGATTTTTGCGTAAGCCATAAATTTTTGAACTCCACGGTGAATATGCTTTAGATGCCTTTTTAATAGTCATTACTGCATCTTCCAAACCTTGCATTTGCTGATGGTAAAGGTGTAATGTCAGCGAAATGGCAGCCAGGGTCTCACCGGGTATTTCTTCATCCTCTTCCTGAATTTCAATGCCAGGTTGCCTTTTTCTGAAAAGCTTCTTCCGGTCAATATTATACAGTTTTGCCATGTACTTGAAGGTGAGATACAGTAAAATCAGTGAAGCAAACACTATTGACATGGCAATAATTGCCATTGCAATTCCTGAAGGATCCATTTTACCAAATTCTTCGGCTGCCTGACCCTTTTGCCGGGTGGCGGCCTCTGCCAGCAATAATATAGTCAGCATCATAATGGTAAGTTTGAATGTTTCTTGGCAGGATTGGTATCCTTTTTTGTTGACAATGCCTGGAACGCCCGTATTACCCTGAAACGGGTATTGCGAGGAACAATTACATCATCTATAAAACCATAACTGGCAGCATCGTATGGATTGGCAAACTTGGTTTTATATTCGTTTTCGTACTTATGAAATTCAACTTCTCTTTCTGAAGGATCTTCAATTGCAGCAAGCTTTTTATGGTACAGCACTTCAATGGCGCCTTTGGGACCCATTACAGCAATTTCGGCTGAAGGCCATGCATAATTAATATCGCCACGCAAATGTTTTGAGCTCATTACATCGTAAGCTCCACCATATGCTTTCCGAAGGATTACTGTAACTTTTGGTACAGTAGCTTCGCCATAGGCAAACAGCAGCTTGGCTCCATGAATAATAATTCCGCCGTATTCCTGCGCAGTTCCGGGCAGAAAACCAGGTACATCAACCAGGGTAAGGATAGGGACATTGAAAGCATCGCAGAAACGAACAAACCGTGCAGCTTTGCGCGAAGCATTAATATCCAGAACACCGGCCAGGTAGTTAGGCTGATTGGCTACTATACCTACCGACATGCCATTAAAGCGGGCAAACCCTGTTACAATATTTGGTGCAAAGTGCCGTGCTACTTCCAGGAACTCACTGTTATCTGCAATCAGGTGGATTACATCCTTAACATCATAAGGTTTATTCGGATTTTCAGGAACAATTTCATTCAGTGATTCTTCCAGCCGATCAATCGGATCAATACATGGAATAAGTGGCGGATCTTCGAGGTTGTTCGATGGCAGATAGCTGAGCAACTTACGCAGAAGAAGAATTCCTTCCTGTTCGTCTTCGGCAACAAAGTGCGAAACGCCTGATTTGGAACCATGAACCATTGCTCCTCCGAGTTCGTCATCAGTAACCACTTCACCGGTAACGGTTTTTACCACTTTTGGTCCGGTAACAAACATATAACTGTTTGTTTTGCTCATGATGATAAAATCAGTAAGTGCGGGGCTATAAACAGCACCTCCGGCACATGGGCCGAAAATAGCTGAAAGCTGCGGAATTACACCCGAAGCCATAATATTACGCTGAAATATTTCGGCATAACCGGCCAAACTCTGAACACCTTCCTGTATGCGTGCTCCACCCGAATCGTTGATACCAATAACAGGAGCGCCCACTTTCATGGCCTGGTCCATTACCTTGCATATTTTACGGGCATATCCCTCGCTTAAGGAACCTCCGAAAACAGTAAAATCCTGGGAAAAAACATATACCAGCCTGCCGTCGATAGTTCCATAACCGGTAACTACGCCATCTGTTAAATACTTTTCGTTTTCAATACCAAAATCGGTACAGCGGTGAGAAACAAACATATCGAATTCCTCGAAACTGCCTTCGTCGAGCAATAAATCAATGCGTTCGCGGGCGGTTAGTTTGCCTTTTTTGTGTTGCGAATCAATGCGTTTCTGGCCACCACCCAGTTTTGCAAGTTCGCGTTTTTCAAGCAGTTGCTTAATTTTATCTTCAATAGCCATTTTGTAGTATTAGGGGTTGGGATTTAGGATTTAGGGGTTGGGGTCATTTCTGGCACCATGCACCATGCACTTTGCAACAAGCACTATACATTCTTATTTTCACAGAGTTCGGTCAGCACTCCAAAAGTCGATTTCGGATGCAGGAAACCAATGCTCATGCCTTCGGCACCTTTACGCGACTGCTTGTCGATAAGCTGTATGCCATTGGCTTCTGTTTCGGCCAAAGCGGTGTCGATATCTTTTACTGCAAAAGCAATATGATGGATGCCTTCGCCCTTTTTCTCAAGGAATTTCCCGATTGGTCCTTCCGGATCGGTACTCTCGAGTAATTCGATTTTAGTTTGGCCTACCATAAAAAACGCTGTCTTTACGCGTTGGTCGGCAACTTCCTCTATAGCATAACATTTGAGTCCGAATACCTTTTCCCAGTATGGAATACTGACATCCAGACTTTTAACTGCAATTCCGATGTGTTCGATGTGTGATAAATTCATAGGTTGAAATTTTCTGCAAAATTAATTTCTTTTTGTTATTGAAATAACAATAGAGAAAGAAATTAGTTCAAAATTGCCAATATGGAACTATTCTAGATAAGTAAATATAAGTTATTGGTTGATAGGGAGTTGGGAAATATCAGATGATTGAGACAATAAAAAGCCAAATTATCGGAAATCCGGCTCCGGAAGATTTAACAGATGCAGAAACATTATACAACAGTTCGGCTACCAGTCTATTAGGAACACTACGGATTGCAGGGAACACTATAAATAGCCAGATAAGATAAAAAATTAAATCATAGATAATTACCCATGCCCAGAAAATTCGTATATTCGTAATAGATATTGATGTCTTAAAATGAGAAACGCTCCTTTCGGAGCGTCGAACCAAAGATTCTATCTTTGGTGATGTTTTTGTACTACAAAAGTAATACAAGATTACACTATATACAAGTATTATGCAGAAAAAAGAAAGAGTAATTGTTTATGTTGATGGTTTCAACCTCTATTTCGGTATGAAGAATGCTGGTTATGACAACTGCAAATGGCTGGATATTAATAAATTAGTCAATGGATTTCTAAAACCAGACCAAGCCTTGGCTGGGATAAAATATTTTACTTCAAGGGTAAGTAATGATCCGGACAAACAAAAAAGACAGATTACTTTTATAGAAGCACTTGAAACAACCGGAATATCAATTTATTATGGTCACTATCAGAAAGGCGCAATTGAATGTAGGAGATGTGGTAATATCTGGGCAACATACAATGAAAAAATGACTGATGTAAATATTGCCACTCAGATGATGATAGATGCTTTCACTGACAAATACGATATGGCTATGTTAATTTCTGGTGATAGTGACCTGGTGCCGCCAATTAAAGAAATTCATAACTATTTTCCCAAAAAACGTGTTCTGGTTGCATTTCCGCCAAAACGATTCAACAATTCAGTTGACCTGGTAGCTAAAGGTTCATTCACTATTGGTCGCAAGAAACTTCATGATAGTCAATTCCCTTTAGAAGTAATCAAGGAAGATGGCTTTGTATTGCACAAACCGAAGGAATGGCTATAAACATCAGCAAATGCAATACCTTGACACCAATGTTCTCCCGTTCGGGCACACTTACTGCATGTATGCCTGGTAACTTCACTGCTTCCCTATAAACTTAACAAAATTACATCTGAACAGGATTGCTTTTTCAACATAATTGGTTGATTATCTGAATTCATAATGCCATACTACTTTTTCTATTTCAGCTTTTTTGATTGAATCAGTTAATATTTTTCTAACCGAGATTCCTGCACACACGCTTCAAGAACACACCTGCGGGGGGAAGAAATTAGTTCAAAATTGCCAATATGGAACTATTCTATATAAAAAAATATAAGTTGTTGGTTGATAGGGAGTTGGAAAATATCAGATGATTGAGACAATAAAATGCCTAATATGGGATATCCTACTATGGAAGATCTAAAAAAAGACCAAAGTCCCAAATCTCAAGAACCAAGACTGACTCTACATCCCAGTTGGAATTTGGAATTTGGACCTTGGAATTTGAGACTTTGTGGATGCGGAAATTTATCCCATTTGCAGTATAATAATTATTGTTGATTTATTCCCTTATTCCGCTGCCATCGATTTCATCTGGTTCCTTGGCTGATCCACATTGCAACCGCTCAACAAGAAAATATGATACTAATACAACTGCAGAGCAATAGTTGCTAATTAAGGTACGAGTATTTCATCGCATTCAGGAATTTCGATGCAGTAATCGGATACGTCGCCTGTAATTTAACAGGCAGATGTGATAAGGATTTAATAAAACTCATCTCAAATACATAAATTTGCCTTATTTTGTGGATTATAATCCACAAAATAAGGCAAATTTTAAGATAGCTTACTATCTACCAGCACAAGCAAATTAAATGTTCTACTCCACCGTCACACTTTTCGCCAGGTTCCTTGGCTGATCCACATTGCACCCTCTCAACAATGCAATATGATACGATAACAGTTGAAGCGGAATAGTCGCCAGTAACGGCACCAGCATTTCATCGCATTCGGGAATTTCGATGCAGTAATCGGCTAATGCACGCACATCTTCGTCACCTTCGGAAACTATTGCAATAATTTTGCCTTTGCGGGCTTTTACTTCCATAATATTGCTTACAACCTTTTCGTACTGTCCTTTACGGGTAGCAATAACTACAACAGGCATTTCCTCATCAATCAGGGCAATTGGTCCGTGTTTCATTTCGGCTGCAGGGTAACCTTCGGCGTGTATGTACGAGATTTCTTTCAGCTTAAGCGATCCTTCGAGTGCAATCGGAAAATTAATTCCCCTGCCTAAGTATAATGCGTTGGTTGCCTTGCTGAAAACCTTTGCAATTTCTTTTACCTGATCGTTGCATTTAAGGGTTTTCTCAATCTTCTCAGGGATTGTATTAAACTCGTGCAGCATGCGGTAATAGCGCGAAGCCGAAATAGTGCCTTTTTTCTCGGCAAGCATCAGTGCCAGCAAAGTAAGAATAGTTACCTGCGATGTAAACGCCTTGGTTGATGCAACACCGATTTCGGGACCGGCGTGGGTGTACGAACCGGCATGTGAGGCACGCGGTATTGACGATCCAACCACATTGCATATTCCAATAATTGTAGCACCTTTTGACTTGGCCATTTCGATGGCTGCCAGTGTGTCGGCTGTTTCGCCCGATTGTGAAATGGCTATCACAATATCATCTTCATAAATCAAAGGATTGCGATAGCGGAATTCAGATGCGTATTCAACCTCAACAGGAATACGTGCCAGTTCCTCGATAAGGTATTCGCCAACAATACCGGCATGCCACGATGTACCGCATCCGACAATAATTATACGCCTTGCAGCTAAAAATTTAGAAAGATAATCCTGTATGCCGCCAAGGACTATAATTCCCTCGTCCATATGCAAGCGGCCACGCATGCTGTCCTTTACGGTACGAGACTGCTCATAAATTTCCTTAAGCATAAAGTGCTCGAAACCGCCTTTTTCGAGGGCGCTGAGGTTCACTTCCAGGGTCTGTACATAAGGTGTTTTTTCAATATCGGCGATGGTACGGATTTTCAATCCTTCGGCCAGACTGAGTGTAATCACTTCTTCGTCGCCGGGATAAACGACCTGCCGGGTATATTCAACAATAGGAGCAGCATCGGAAGCAATAAAATATTCGCCTTCACCAATACCAACAACCATTGGACTGCCTTTGCGGGCGGCCACAAGCAAATCGGGTTCGTCCTGCGATATAATTACTATGGCATAAGCACCCGTTACCTGTGTAAGTGCAATACGCACTGCTTCGGCCAAAGGTTGCTTTTCGTTTTTCATGATATCTTCGATGAGGTACATCAGTACTTCAGTATCGGTATCGCTGCGAAAAACATAACCACGCTGTTGCAGCTCCTGTTTCAAAACACTATAATTCTCGATGATCCCGTTATGGATGATCGCCATTTTATCATTTGATGAATAATGGGGATGTGCATTCACATCATTGGGTTCGCCATGCGTGGCCCAACGTGTATGTGCTATTCCCATAGTTGAAGTTACATCCAGTCCTTCGAGCAGCTCATCAAGATCAGATACCTTGCCTTTGGTTTTGAAAACTTTAAGGTGTCCGTTCAGAAGTGCCACTCCGGCACTGTCGTAACCCCTGTATTCCAGCCTATGAAGACCTCCCAGTAAAATGGGGCAAGCTTGTTTTTTACCAATGTATGCTACAATTCCACACATACTTTTAAGATTATATGAATAATTTACTTTAGTTCATTTACAGCGACCTTTTTAAAGTCCGGTTTTATAATAAAAGGCAAAAATACGAAATGTTAGCCGACTGTAGTGAAACAGGACACGTTTTCTCGCTTATTCTTTCTATAACACTGGCTTTACTTAATAATAGACCATTTAAAAAATCGATTCCGTTTATAACAACCGTTTTCTGAATTATAAAAGCTAGTATCATACCAAAGATAACAGAGTTCTGATAGCAAAGTCTAATGTGCTGACTTATAGATTTATGTGATGTAATGAATTACAAATTACCCGGAAACACCGGTGACAATTCTTTCAAAATGGGATTTATAATCCCGAATAGCGACTAACTATTCGATGAATCCAGCTTTACTGCATTTAATCCTACAGTTTTTTGAGCCGGGCAAATAAGTCAAACTTTGTCATCTTGCCATTGAAAAACAATATCCAGTTCATTGAAAAATAATGAAGCACCGGAAGGTGTCTTAACAACAATATTAGTGTGTTTTTTGGGCAAAATACTTTATCCCACAGAGACAAAAAGTTCACAAAGCGGCTTAGTGTTCAAAGAGGTGAACCGCCGGAATTAGCGAAGGGAAATATGATTTAAGGATGTATAAACTTCAGCAGATGAAATTTATTTGAGTTTTGTATATCTCAGGTAGAGCTTCAAATCCGATTGAGGGGAGGAAGTACCGTTCAATATAAGCCGTGTTGCGTTAAGCGCAGAGGACGGGATGATAAGGTGCAAACCGTTATTTCGTTCTTTCCTTGTTAATACCTGCTGCACATAGCGTGTTATCCTGAAACGGTAATTATTGGCTGCAGGGTTATAGGTTCCATCAAAATAGCCGGAAGCATCATTTTCATCAACAATGCTAAACGGACTTGTTGTGCCATTTTCGCCAACACTATGTAAGGAAAGGAAGCCGGGATTTGGAAACACAGTGGATACCGAAGAGTTGCCTATAATCAGTTGGGCATCATTTACAATAATCTTTTCATTATCGAACCATTTATCCAGGTATGGAAATTGGATTTTAATCTTTGTGCCTCCCAATCCCTGTGCAAACAAAAACTGTTCGCCAAGGCTGGTATTGCCAGTCAATTGTTGTTTTAATATGGGTATTGCTTCCGCATATCCGTAATGGTTATAATTCTGAAACCTCGAACAGCCTGTACTTATTGCAAAATTATAGGATTTGGCCGAATCAGGATTATTGTGATAAAACATCTGTAATTGTATATAATCAGATGGCATCTTGAAGGTGATTATTGATCCTTTACCCACAGTATTTTGGGGTTCGGCGATAATACATATTCCTTTAAATTTTTTAACGAATCCCGCATTGTTATTCAGGGCGATGGTATCGGTAATACCCAGAACGTCATTCCCAAATTTACTGTTAATAGGAATCCTGAGAGTAGGCGAATGCTTTGCACCCCCATAGAATGCGCTGTCGTGAGGCTTAGGCTGGAAAGTTATTTCGCCAATAGGATCAGGGTCGTAACTAACAGTGCTATACGAGTAGGAAGTGAGTGAGTCAACAATACTTTCAGTTAATTTATATACATGAAAAGTCATATTGCTGAGCGTATCGCCGTAGGCACCTTTATAATTAAGGTAAAGAAAAGCCGAGTCGAAAACCGGGCTGGTACCGAACCGCGTACGCAATGTTGTTAGGAACAGTTGCGAATATAGGTTAGAAGTAGTTTTCCCAAAAACAGGATCGTACATACTGCCTACCATTATGTAAGGAGCATTATTGATATCCAGGTTGCGGGTATAAATTGAATCATCGGGTATGGTATATGCAACAAGTTGTACAGTATCAGTATAACCCATACTGAGTAAATCTCCATCCTCAATCAGCCCCAGTCCTATGGGAGTGAGTTCTTTGGAACAGGAAAAAATTACCAGCGAAAGCAGTGCAACGAATGATAAATGGCGGAGATAGTCTAGCCTTTTCAAAGGGAATATTTTTTTTGATTTGTTAATAAATGTATGGGGAATTGATCAATTAGTTATGCAAAATTTTCTCGTAAAATTCATTATAAACCTGTATATAATTATCTTCACCCTGGTACGGAAGAATTGGCTTACCCGTTTGTGCAATATATTCGGCCAGTTCGCTGTTGATTGCCTGGCTTGCAATGATAACGCCATCGGATAAGTCGATTGACGCTTTCATCAGGTTTACGAAATCCGGCTTTTTAAAATGCTTCAGATCCTTCATCGCAATATTTTCATGCTTTAGTTTCGCCTGAAGGTTAGGATTCAAAGGCTCTGTAAAATCGTCGTCATAAATTGACATTACAACTTTTGATCCCGAGAAGAGTGGATTTTCGTGGTAAACTTTTTTAATGTAAACCGGCGTAAGTGCCGACATCCAGCCATGGCAATGAACAATATCAGGACTCCAGCCCAGTTTCTTTACTGTTTCGATTACTCCCCGTGCAAAAAATATTGCCCGTTCATCGTTATCTTCAAAGAAAACATTGTTTTTATCGCGATACACATATTTACGATGGAAGTAGTCTTCGTTATCAATAAAATAGATTTGCATCCTTGCCTGCTGTATGGAGGCTACCTTTATGATAAGCGAGTGGTCGGTATCGTCGATGATCAGGTTCATGCCCGAAAGACGAATTACCTCGTGAAGTTGATTCCTGCGTTCGTTAATGCTGCCAAACCGTGGCATGAAGGTACGGATTTCACGTCCCTTTTCCTGGATACCTTGCGGTAAATGCCTCGAAATAAGCCCCATGGGGCTATCCTTCATGAAAGGTGTTATATCCTGCGTTACAAATAAAATCTTTGTTTTCTCCATGGTAAGCCGTTCACTATTTTGGGAATGCAAAGTTAGTAAAATTATTGGTACTGAACCTATAACAAGCGCTTTATGCTGAAAAATCAGGATCGGGAAATTTAAAACCAAACTGCCGAAAAAATATTTAAAGCGTTGTATATCACATATATTGCATATTTGCAGAAGGTTAGCGGCTATTCTTCCGAAAAATAATGTTCTGTTAAATTTTCATAAATAGGTACTTAGTGTATTTAATACAAATCATGTTTAAATAAACTGATTTCCTTTGCAGTGAATTATTCTCACAACTATACTTTTCAGGATATAATAACTGGACTGATAAGTCAAGAAGCAATGATTATAAAGCGCATAAAAAACAATAATTGTAAGCCCGGTTTGCAGGGATTCGGGTTTCATATCGCCGACAAATTAACCTATAGATCTAAAAAAGGTGGCACTGGAATTTCCAGTGCCACCCTTAAATTTATAAATTTGAGATTAATCGTTGTTTACAATCATTTTATTTGATTTCCTTCTTTTCAATCTGATTTTCATTTCGTAAGCAATGATATACATGGAAGGCACAAAAATAAGCGTAAGGAAAGTAGCAAAACTTAAGCCAAAAATGATAGTCCACGAAAGTGGTCCCCAGAACATTACATTGTCGCCGCCGATATGAATCTGTGGATTGAGTTGCGTAAACATTGTTTCGAAGTTGAGGTTAAAGCCCACAGCCAGGGGTACAAGACCAAGTATGGTGGCCGTTGCCGTTAGAATAACAGGCGTAATACGTGTAAGGCCAGCCTGAACAATGGCTTCGCGCGTTTTCAATCCCCGTTCCTTAAGGGTGTCGATAAACTCTACAATCAATATTCCGTTTCGCACCACAATACCTCCCAGTGCCACAATTCCTAATCCTGTCATAATGATTGAAATGGACATGTTGAAAATTAAAATTCCCAACAGAACACCAATTACACTGAAGATAACTCCGCTGAGAATGATAATGGTTTTACTGATGGAGTTAAATTGTGTAATGAGGATGAAGAAAATAAGACCTATAGCAATAAGCATGGCTTTTCCAAGGAATGCGGATGTTTCGGCCTGGTCTTCCTGCTCGCCGGTTAATTTTATCTGCACACCTTCGTGTAACGGATACTCCTTTGCTATTTTATTGATCTGTGCAACAATTTCATTGGCAGTATAACCGGTCATTACACCACTCGACAATGTAATGATCCTTTTCAGGTTCTGGCGTTTGATGCCACCATAGGAATCAACATAATCGATCTTGGCGACAGACGACAAAGGTATTTGCCTGAGCAGACCCGAATTCATATCGCGGTAAGTGATTTTCAGGTTGATCAGGTTATTGATATTTTCGCGGGTAGCAAGCGAATACCTGAGCTGGATAGGGTATTCGTCCTCGTCCATTTTATATTTGGAGACTTCTTTCCCTAAAACGGCAGTACGAATTTCCATAGCTATCTGTCCTGTGCTTATTCCTTCGTGGTTTGCCCGCTCACGGTCGATATCAATAGCAATTTCAGGTTTGTTTTCCTGGAAATCACTCTTCAGGTCTTCGATTCCGGGAATCTGCAGCGAATCGAGGTAGTTTTTGAAAGCACCTGCATCGGCAATCAAGTCAGGTAGATTTTCGCCTGTAATTTCAATATTAACCGGTTTACCTGTGGGAGGTCCGGAACGGTTTTTATCGGTTGATATTTCGGCACCAGGTATTCCTTTAAGTTCCTTGCGGATTTTATCGAGGTATTCAGTGGTGTTTATGCCAACACGGTTTTTATATTCAACGAAGTTAACAGTAACTTTACCTTTCTCAGCACTGAGATTGCGGCTAAAATCCATATCGTCGCCAGCGCCAAGAGCAATATTGGTAATTACCGATTCCACATCAGGATTGTTTTTGCCTACAACCTTAATCACGCGCTGCTCAACTACTTTAGTTACTGAGTCGGTTATTTTCTGATCGGTTCCAACCGGCATTTGTACCCTCACATTAATGCTGTTGGGCATATTATCGGGGAAAAATACTACTTTAGGGCTGCGGATACCAGTACCAATAAACGTCAGGAATAGAAGGGCAACCACACCGATTAACAGGTACCAGGGATTTCGGCCACGTATGAAAAAGCGCAGTTGTTTTTCGTACTGCCGCATAAACCAGGGCCAGGCAGTTTCCTGCCACCAATTAATATATGGCTTTAACAAGGTGTGGTAGAAGAGAAGCAATAAAGCTACAAAAACAAAGAAGTTGCCGATTCCAAAAGCAGTTTCGGTATGGTTTACTGCATAAAAAATATAACCAATCATTGCCAGAACCAAAGCTGCAACTATTTCAATAATCATACGTTTCCTCACTTTTTTCTTATCCGGCGTTTCAAATTCGTGTTTCATAAACGAAACAGCAAATACCGGATTGATGATGTATGCTACAAACAGTGAGGCAAATAATGTAATGATAAGTGTTACCGGAATGTAGAACATAAATTTGCCCACAATGCCCGGCCAGAAAGCCAGCGGAAAGAATGGTGCCAGCGTAGTAAGCGTTCCCGACAAAATAGGAAGGAACACCTCCCCTGCCGCCTGCTTGGCCGCAAGTATAATATTGGGTTGTTTCTGGTGCGTTCGATGGATATTTTCTATAACCACAATGGCATCATCAACCACAATTCCAAGGGCAAAGATAAGACCGAACATAACGATCATATTCATGGTAAAACCAAGCGCAGGCATTACCATAAAGGCAATGGCCATCGAAAGCGGCACAGCCAGACCAACAAAGAAGGCATTGGTAAAACCCATGAAAAACATAAGCACCAGAGTAACCAGGATCATACCAATAATAATGGTATTGTTGAGTTCCTCCAGCGTATTGCGTGTATAGCGCGACTGCTCGCCGGTAAGGGTCACCTTCAGGTCGTTAGGAAATTCTTTTTTTACCAAATCTTTGCTCAGTATATCCTTAATCTTATCCGAAGCTTCGAGCAGGTTTTTCCCGCTTTTCTTCACTACATTAAGTGTAATAACATTTTCACCGTTAAGGCGTGAGAAGCTTTCCTGCTCCTTAAATGTATCCTTTATTTCAGCTACATCTTTCAGGTAAACGGAGGCTCCGCTTGCTGATTTGATAATGATGTTCCGCATCACATCCAGATTCTTGAACTGACCCTGTACCCGAATGGAGCGCTTCATACCGAATGTACTGATGTTACCTGCCGAAATGGTAAGGTTTTCGGCGGCAATGGCGCGGTCGATATCAGTTAATGAAATACTCGAAGCCTGTGCTTTGTACATATCCACATTGATCTGGATTTCACGTTCGAGTGCCCCAACAATGTCCACACGGGTAATTTCGTTGAGCGATTCAATACGATCCTGGGCTATATCGGCATATTTTTTTAATTGATCCAGATCATAATTTCCCGAAATCTGGATAAACATAATGGGTATTTCCGAGAAATCGATATCCATGACACCCGGATCAGTGGGCAAGTTGTTTGGCAAATCAGATTTACTCTTATCAACAGCATCTTTGACACGTTGCTTGGCTTCGGGTACTGCAACATCCGTATTAAATTCGATGGCAATGGATGAAAAATCCTGCAACGAATTGCTGGTAATTTTCTTAACTCCGTTTATGCCTTTCAATTGCTTTTCGATGGGGCGTGTAACCAGGTTTTCCATATCCTCGGGCGAAGTACCTGGATAAACCGTGTTTACCAGAATGGTTGGGATAACAATTTCGGGAAACTGCTCCTTGGGGATGCTGCGGTAGCTGCTGATGCCCAGCAATGTGATGAAAACAGCCAGCACATAAATACTGGTCTTGTTGTCAATAGCCCAGCTTGTAGCAAAAAACTCTTTGAAGTTATTTTTCATATAAATAGATTCATAAATTTGTTAAACAGGGCAAATCACCCGTTCTGTTTTAGTTAACCTGGATAAGTTCACCTTCGATAAGGGTGTTGAAACCGGTGGTGATAATTTTCTGACCGGCGGTAATTCCGGTAGTAATTTCAGCCAGGCCGTTGTAGGTGCTGCCAACAGTTACAGGCAATCTGCGTGCAACCATTTTACCACCTTCTTCTGCGGCAATATAAATGTATTTACCACCCTGAGCTTCCCTGATAAGGGTAACAGGAACAGTAAATGCTTTAGGATTGTTGTAATCGTTTATTTTTACAACTGCCATCATATTGGCTCGGTATTGGACTGCACTTGGGCCAAGGCGTACTTCGCTGATAAAAGTGCGGTTTATAGGGTTGATGTATTTGCTGGTAAAGCGTATCTGGGAAAGAACTTCGGTATTGAAATCGGGGAAGAAGACAATTACCTTGTTGCCAATTTTAACTTTAGGAGCATAAGCTTCGGCAATTTCGGCCACTACTTTGGCGTTCGAAAAATTTACAACGCGCACTGCAGGAAGCCCGGGCGAAGCCATCTGACCTACTTTAAGGTTCACTTCTTCCACGCTTCCGTTAATCGGCGACTTAATGCGTGTCATCTCCAACTGATCATTGAGAGTAGATATAGCTTTTTCCAGGTTTTCCTTGTTGTTTTTAGCTGTGAGGTATTGAACCTCGCTCCCGATCTGCTGATCCCACAACGATTTTTGCTTATTGTACAGGTTTGTGGCAAAATCGAGTTGTTGTTTGGTGCTGGCAATTTGCTGCTGCATTACCGAATTGTCAATTTGAGCTAACACCTGGCCTTTGCGAACCGCATCGCCTTCCTTTACATTAACGGCTGTAATTACGCCAGGCATCTGAGCCGAAACAGCTATATTATCTTCACCGTCAACTTTTCCCTGCACTTCCAGGTA
>JBBSDG010000057.1:0-15365 GCA_038249635.1 Bacteroidales bacterium
AATGGTGAATCAGTTAATGGTTAATGGTGAATCAGTTAATGGTGAATCAGTTAATGGTGAATGGTGAATCAGTTAATGGTTAATGGTGAATGGTGAATCAGTTAATGGTGAATCAGTTAATGGTTAATGGTGAATCAGTTAATGGTGAATCAGTTAATGGTTAATGGTGAATCAGCTAATGGTGAATCAGTTAATGGTGAATGGTGAATCAGTTAATGGTTAATGGTGAATCAGTTAATGGTGAATTAGTTATTGGTAATTTCAAAAAGTACAATTAACTATTTTCTACTAACTATTTTCTACTAACTATTTTCTACTAACTATTTTCTACTAACTGTTTTCTACTAACTGTTTTCTATTAACTATTTTCTATTAACTATTTTCTATTAACTATTTTCTACTAACTGTTTTCTATTAACTATTTTCTATTAACTATTTTTTATTAACTTTTTCTATTAACTATTTTCCTGCCCTCTTCCCTCTAAGCAGCATCAAAAGTAAAAAATATACCCGGATAATGTGGAATTAACATTAATTTTGTCTCACTGCAAACTTATACTACACATCACATTTCAATTCATGACCGAAAGCACATTTTCACTCGAATCATACAGCCCTCTTGAGATATTTGGCATCAACGACCGCAATATTAACCTGTTGCGCGAGCTTTTCCCGAAACTCAAAATTATTGCCCGCGACGATATTATCCGCATTAACGGCGATGAACAGGAAATAGAAACTTTTTCGCAGTTGTTCACTTCCATGCTGATGTTTTTCGATAATTACGGTAAGCTTGACGATGATGATATCCGCAAGCTGGCCGGTAATGGAAATGCGGGCGAAGTTATTTCCACTTTCCGCGAAGCCAATGCTGATGTACTTGTGCATGGCAAAAACGGTATGATGATCCGTGCCCGAACCATTAACCAGGAGCGCATGGTGAACAGTATTGCCGAAAACGATATGATTTTTGCCATCGGCCCTGCCGGTACAGGCAAAACCTATACGGCTGTTGCACTTGCAGTTCGTGCATTAAAGAATAAGGAAGTCCGCCGTATTGTGCTTACCAGGCCGGCTGTGGAAGCAGGCGAAAATCTTGGTTTCCTGCCCGGCGACCTCAAGGACAAGCTCGATCCCTATCTTCAGCCGTTGTACGATGCACTCCGCGATATGATTCCTACCCAGAAACTGGTCGGATTCCTCGAAGACGGAACCATCGAAATTGCGCCACTTGCCTTTATGCGTGGACGCACTCTTGAAAATGCCTTTGCCATCCTCGACGAAGCTCAAAACTGCACCGAAGGACAACTTAAAATGTTTGTAACCCGCATGGGGCGTTCTTCTAAGTTTGTGATTACCGGCGATATTACCCAAATCGATCTGCCACGCAATCAGAGTTCAGGATTGGTGCAGGCCACGAAAATCCTGAAAAATATCAAAGGTATCGAATTTATTACGCTCGATATCCGCGATGTGGTAAGGCATAAACTGGTGACCAGGATTATTAATGCGTATGAGAAGAAAGAGTAGATAGGATAGAAGGAGACAAGGGGGCACGGGGAAATGGGGAAAAGGGGAAAAGGGGACAAGGGGAAAAGGGGAAAAGGGGACAAGGGGAAAAGGGGACAAGGAGACAAGGAGAAATGGGGAGACGGGGAGACGGAGAAACGGAGAGACGGAGAGACGGGGAAATGGGGAAATGGGGAAATGGAGAAATGGAGAGAAGGGGAAATGGGGAAATGGAGAAATGGAGAGAAGGGGAGAAGTAAAAATAAGAGGTTTCAACATGATCGGACGAGGGGCGATCGAATGAAGTGCGATCGGGCGAAGGGAGGAGCCAGAATACTTATTAACATCATTGTTGAAAACATTCGGGAGCAATCCTGTGTTTCATAATTTCTTTCAGTCAAATCCTTTGTAATTTTACCGCTTCAAAAAGAAATATCAAAAACCCGTTTCATTCCTGTTAAAAAACGCCAAAGTATATGCAAAACGCCATCACACGCACCGATTTCACATTTCCCGGATTAAAAAATCTCTACATTGGTAAAGTGCGCGATGTGTATAATATCGACGACGAATTACTGATTATGGTTACCAGCGACCGTATTTCGGCATTTGATGTGGTGCTTCCACGCGCTATTCCTTACAAGGGTCAGGTCTTGAACCAGATAGCATCTAAATTTCTGGACGACACTTCGGATATTGTTCCTAATTGGAAAATTGCTACGCCCGACCCAATGGTTACGGTTGGACGTTTGTGTGATCCTTTCAAAGTGGAAATGGTGATACGCGGATACCTCAGCGGACATGCCTGGCGCGAGTACAAATCCGGCAAACGCATCATCTGCGGAGTTCCCATGCCTGATGGAATGAAGGAAAATGATATGTTCCCAAATCCAATCATAACACCTACCACAAAAGCTTCGGTTGGGCATGATGAAGATATTTCGAAAGAAGAAATCCTGAAACAAGGCCTTGTTAGCAAGGAGGATTATGAGATGCTCGAAAAATATACCATGGCCATTTACGAACGTGGTACACATATTGCTGCCGGCATGGGATTGATACTGGTTGACACTAAATATGAGTTTGGAAAAGCAAATGGTGAGATATTCCTTATTGATGAAATTCACACGCCCGATTCATCGCGCTATTTCTATAAAGAAGGCTATGAAGGACGTCAGAAAAAAGGCGAGCCTCAAAAACAGCTATCCAAGGAGTTTGTCCGCGAATGGCTGATGGATCATGGTTTCCAGGGTAAGGATGATCAACAGGTTCCGGAAATGGACGACGATTTCGTGAATCTGGTGTCGGAACGCTATATCGAATTGTATGAAAACATTACCGGCCAGAAATTCGAACGTGCCGATGTTACGAATGTTCCATCGAGAGTTGAGGGTAATATCAATAAATTCCTTGAGGCTTATTATCGGTAAGAAATTCAGATGTCTGATGTCGAATTTCTGATGTCGAATTTCTGATGTGGAAATCAGGACGCAGATGAAGCGGAAAGAACAGATAAATGCGGATTTTTATAAAGAAGTACTCCAGATTCCTTCATACGCCTTACCTCTTAAATCTTAAATCTTATTTCTTAAACTTTCCTAGCTCAATATCCTTAAAAAAGTCCTCAATTCCCTGGCCTTTTCTTTCATACCATTTTCGAGGTATGCGTGCATTAAATCTCTGCACCAGCGTATAATAACAGTTTTATTGTCAGCAGGCTGAAAACATTTTGGAAGTGGCTCTATATCTGCTTTTTCGAGGTAGAGCATTATTTCCTTTTTAGTAAAAACTGCCCCCTTGGCAAACGGGTTTACATAAAATTTAACTTCACTCAGCGGTTTATAGTCATTTCCGAAATCGGAAGGGATGTGCGTAAAACAGGCAATAAAATTTCCGGTGAGGTCAACGCCTTTTAGCGGAAGCATTAATTTTTGTGCGATAATAATATACAGGATCCCGATGGAAACTGCATTCCCATGCCTGGAAAGCAAAAGATTATTCAGAAAATAATGATCGGGGACATGCATATCGGTGATTTCGCCGCCAAATTCGTTTATGCCAAAAAGCACATGATTCAATACCTTAATCTTTTCGAGGCTGGTAAGATTATCGTTCAATTCGAGCCACACGCTGCGGGTGAGTTTATTCATCTCTGCCAGAATTTTCTCTTCTTCCAGGTTTGGATACTGAAACCTGGTGGCAATTATAAACCCACGAAGCAAATCCTGTGATCCGGATGCTGCCCAGAATGCCAGCTCGCTATATAAACCATCGTATTGAATGCTATGTACAATATCCTCAATACGCTGCCGGGTTAACTGATCGCTGGTATTGAACCAGGCTTCTTCGAGTGGTTCAACGGCTGGTAGCCCGAGGGTAAGAATCTCGTTACTCACCTGTTGAAAAGCTTCCTGGTCGGGATCCTCAAGTAAGTGAATAAGCAGGTTAAGATGTTCCATGGTATAGCCTACGGGCATGAGTTTTGGGTTGCTTAAAATTACGGCGGTTCCCGATAAACCGGTATGGGTCTGGAAATTAGTTTTCAACAAATGAAGGTTGAAATCTAAGAAGCAAATTCTGCCCCGTGAATTCAGCAAATCCGGACACTGAAAATTTCCGGCAAAAAAAACCTGAGGGAGGATTTCCATCAGGTTTTTCAGAAAAAATTTAAGATTATAAGTTTAGCCAGCTCCTTCAATATTCAAATCAATTTTCGTTAATTCCTTATAAACAGTTTCCTTACACTGATTACCAGTCCGTTCTGTTTCAATCTTAAAATATAATATCCCGGAGTTATACGTGGAAGATTTAATTGAATTGTCTGTTTTCCACTAAATGACGGCGAATAATCTGAATAATAAATCGTCTTTCCGGGCATATCCTTGATTTCAATTTCTATCTTTTTTACGTCTCTGGTGGTAAGGTGAATATTCAGTTCATCATTAACCGGATTCGGAAATACGGATACATTATAGCCTTCACCACCCGTTACTAAATCATCTGTCGAAAGTAAAATACTACCATCCAACCAGGTTAAGCGTGCTTTCATCCAGTTTTTTAAGTAATCAATCTCAGCCTCGTATGTGGTTCCTACAAATGCGTTTGGCCACTGATATTGCCATAATTCGGGCCACCTGGCATAATTCCGGTTAATGGCTTCACCCAGGTACTTAACGTGGTTATCAATATCATCCATGATTGAATCGGTATCGAAAGGACCCGCCCTCATGGCTTTCCACCGATTTGAAAATATGTAGTGGTAATTTTCATCCTCCATTAAACGTACCCACCAATGCATAGGAAAGCCGTCGTTGGGACCAAAAAGCGGATACAACCAGGTATTTGTAGCCAGATTTGTTGCTGAGTAATAAACGTTTCCATAGCAAAGATCAAAATCCCAAAGAGGACCGGCAAATAGTTTTCCGCCGTCAGAATCTTTCTTTTTATAGAAAAAAGTACTGTATCTGTAGCCATCCACATTATTTCCAAACTCATTAATAATCTGGAAATCAACAAACGAATTCAAGTCTATATATTTTCTGAATCCATTTTCGGGATCTTTAAACGAAGAGCCGTTCAATGTATTTTCGAGTATGGTGAGATAGTCCTTGATATAGGTATTCTGTTGATTTACAATTTCATTATATTTAGGATACACATAGGTGAAAGCATAATTACGCGCATTGTAATACCTGTTTGTAGGATAGGTATAAAAATACTCGGCAGAAGATAAATCATTTATTTTATCAACTTTTACAATATATCCTCCCGTGAGATTATCGCCTGCAATTTCATCCGGTTTCAGTTTATTGACATCCACCCGGTCGGCACCACGTTTAATCTTTTCGATAAGCATATAAACTCCGTTATAACTGCCATTCAAAAACATTTCGCACCATTTGTAACGGGGTTGCCAGATTGGCCCCATTTTGCGCCCTAATTCATAGGTAATGGCATTTCGCAACATGGTTTTATCCGAAAAAGGAGCTGAGAAAACCCAATCGGCTTCTGCAGGCATGCCAAGCAAACTAACACTGGTATCGGCTCCGGCTTTGTTGCGTAATTCAACGCCGTAACTCTTTTTGGGGAACATTTGCGATGATTGCCCACGCACCTCAATTCCGATAATACCTTCATAGTCGGTTGCATCATCCAGAAAGCCATTCAACTTACCGGGTCCGTTATCAATAACTTTCAGGCTTACAGTAATTTTGGGTTCGTTAACAATCGTTTGCCCCCGTGTTTCAATGATTAATAATGGCAAATTGGTTTTCTCTGCCATCGGATCATCAAACCACACAGGAACCTGGCGATATGTATAGCCCGCATTTTTAATGCCAACCGATAAAAAAGTGGTTGATGACAAATCCGAAGATCCAATGGTATTATTATGCACCTGCAAAGCAAGCACATTGGAGCCTTGAATCATATATTTGCGGAAAGCATCCTTGTTAATGATAAACCGGTCAGGAATGCCGCCGGAAGGAATATTGGCCTCATGATCCGTAATTGCCTGCGTTGAAAATGCAGGTCTAACTCCCGGCACACCAATATTGGCTCGCGCTATTTCATGGCCATTCAAATATGCTACAAAGGCATCGTCGTAATCAACGTGAAGGATAGCCCATGAGATATCGGCGGTATCAAGCAGGGTGAAACTTGTTCGCAAATAAACAGAGAGGACTTTGCTAATGATTGTGCCATCATCACCATCGGCATATCCAATTCCGCCCGGACCCGAAGACCAGGAAGCATCGTTAAAATCAGAATTCGCCCATGTGGCAGGCGGTTCCGAAGTGCCTGGGAAATAATGCCAGGTATCACTTGCCGCCACTACCATTTCCCAATGGTTAATAGTTTGAGATTCAACGGATTTAAAGCTGACGAGAAATAAAATAGAAAGAATTACTATTTTAAACGTGTGATTTTTTAGCATAATACAATTACTTTTTCCGAATTCAGTGATTATAATGTGGGCAAAAGGTTAAAATTTTCGTCGTAAACCATTTAAAGCACAAAGGTAGTAACACAAGCTAATTATAGCCAGTTAAACTAATAATAAAATGTAAAAGGTGCTTCGTTGGCATTTCGTTTGTTTAAATCTGACTTTAAAAAAACGAGTACTTCGAATAGTTACGGTTTATTTTTCAAGCCCTGGCAGTATGATCGAAAGAATTTTAAATTGCCGCCGACTCATTGTTGTAATAGTTTAATGTTAATATGTCAAACTGTTATTAAAATTTGAATTTTTAATGAATTCCTTACCTTTGTCCATCTGATAAAAACAAACTGCCATGAAAATTTTTGTACCAATTGTAATTATTGCTACCCTTCTGCTGTCGGGATGCTCTTCCTCTAAAAAACAACTTCAGAAAGGCAACTATGATGCTGCCATTGAAAAAGCGGTAAAACAACTGCGGAAAGACCGAACCGATGTTAAACAAATTGAAATTCTTGAACAGTCGTACAAAGTAGCAAACGGCCAGGACAATGAGAGAGTAAGATTCCTTAAAATGGAAGGAAAACCGAATAACTGGGACGATATATACCTGGTATATAAATCGTTGAACGACAGGCAATCACTTGTAAAGACGGTAACTCCGCTGGATAAAAACGGCAAGTCTGTTGATTTTCCGTATATTGACTATATGTTGGATATGGTTGCGGCAAAACGAAAGGCTGCCGATTTCTATTATGCTCATGGTAACGAACTGATGAAGAACGGATTAAAAGATTCGTACAGGCAGGCTTATGATGAATTTGTAAGGGCTAAGAATTATATAGGCGATTATGAAGGGATTGATAATAAAATACAGGATGCAAGAGAACTGGGAATGAGCAGAGTTTTTGTTTCAATACAGAATAGTTCCATGATAAAATTCCCGCAGGAATTTGAACAAGACCTTCTTGCTCTCGATTTGCCAAGGCTAAACTCGGAATGGGTTGAATACCACACACAGAATTTGAATAAAGACACTAAGTACGATTTTTTTGTGGATGTGAATGTGAAAATCGTTGCAGTAAGCCCCGATCAGACTATTCAAAAAGATACAGTTATTAAAAGGGATGTTGAAGATGGATTTACTTATGCCCTCGATAAAAAGGGAAATGTATTGAGAGATACGCTTGGTAACGATATCAAAATTAAAAAGTATAAAACGCTACAATGTGCTCTGGTGGAGTCGTTTCAGAGGAAAGCTTGCCGTATTGATGGCGATGTTTCGGTGATACAGGCTAATCCGGACAAAGTTCTTAAGAAAGATCCGATATGGGCACAATCAAATTTTGAATATGTATCATCACGTGCCTTAGGAGATATACAGGCATTGAGTTCTGAGCAACTTAAAAAAACAAAAAACGGACCGGTTCCATTTCCAACGGATATTGATATGGTTGTAAAATGTTCGGAAAACCTCAAAGCGGCCATCAGAGGAGCTATTCAGAATAATAAGAGGTTTATTTATTAGGGATATTTTGCCTCGGAAAATTACTTTAAAAAAAAGACCCAAGGCCCAAATTTCAAAGCTCAAGAACCAAGACCTACCCTTAAACCCCACTTGGAATCTGAGAGTCAATGTCGTTTAGTCCACAAGTATTATTGTTGAACCACATAGACACAATAGAAACATAGGCTTTCACATAGGTATTCTGCAATACTCTATGTGTTATTTTATGTGCTCTATGATCCTATGTGGTATAGTTCACTGCAATGTATGCTTTAACTAAACGATATTGATTTGAGATTTAATGAAGGTGGAAATTTATCCCATTTTCATTAATTTATTCCGTTACCCGCTCCAGAACCAGCCTGATCAGCCGTTCAATATCGCCATGGTAATCCTTGGCATAGGAATGATTTACGCGGTTAGCCACTATGGTACATACGGTAAGCGTTTCGTGACCGAGCATTTTGCCAAGCCCGTATAACGCAGAGGTTTCCATTTCAAAATTCGCGATATGGCTTCCCTCATAGTTAAAACTTTCGATCAGGTGATTCAGTTCCGGAAAAGCCAGTTTAAGCCTGAGTTCCCTGCCTTGCGGACCATAAAAACCAGGTGCTGTAAGAGTTACACCATGAACAAGGCCTTTGCCCACTTTATCCATCAGGAATTGCGAACAGGGTACGGCATAAATTCCGGGAAGATTTTCATTCCAGTTTACATGCTTTACAAAAGCTTCCGCAAGGGCAGCATTCATCACACTTTTGCCTTTTGCATAAAAATACAATAAGCCATCCATGCCCATGCCATAGGATGAAGCAACAAAATCGCCGGGTTGAATATCTGCCTGCAAAGCACCAGCGGTACCAAGCCTTATTATGTTGAGTTTGGTATGCGATGTTTTGGGTTCACGGGTAGTAAGATCAACATTTACAACCGCATCCAGTTCATTCATAACAATGTCCAGGTTATCGGTTCCCATGCCGGTAGATAATACCGTGATCCGCTTTTTGCCAATTGATCCGGTGTGCGTGTATAATTCACGATTTTGCACCATGAAATCAACTTTATCAAAATGCTTCGAAATTTCTTTAACCCTTCCAGGATCACCCACAACTATAATTGTATCAGCAAGATTCTCTGGTTTCAGGTGCAGGTGATATACACTGCCGTCGGGATTAAGTATAAGTTCGGATTCAGCAATTGGTGCCATAATTAGCGTATGATTAAGTAAACAGGTATTTTTGCAGGCAAATGTAAACAAATCAGCAATGTAATGAATAAAATACTCATACCTGTCGATTTTCAGGAGCAATCGCTGCTGGCTTTACTGCAATCGTACAACCTGGCCAGGCGTATCGATGCTGAAATTGTATTATTGTATGTACACGAACAGCCCGGAATACTGGCAAGCCTTTTCAGCAAGGACCAGCACAACGAAATACTTTCGAAAATTGATGAAAAACTCGCAGAACTTGCCGGTAAAACTTCCCTGATTTCGGGCTTAAAAATCACCTACCTGATTGAAAAAGGCCGCATCTATTCAAAAATCAGTGATGTGGCCAGGGAAATCAAAGCTGATTATATCATCATGGGAACCCATAGTTCGGAAACTGGCGAAGAACACGACTTGCGTTTAGGTGCAAATGCTTCGAAGGTGATACGATCGGCGCAATGTCCGGTAATTACTTTTAACAGTAAACACACTTATAATGAATGCCGCTATATCCTGTTGCCGGTTGATCTGGAAAAAGAGACAAGTCAGAAAATTAAAAAGTGCATTGAAATAGCCGCAATTTACGGAGCAGGAATCAAGGTAGTTACTGCCATTTGGACAAAAAATAATCCTGAAATAAAATATTTGCTTCACCAGCAAGGCGAGGCTTTGACTGAAATAATTAAGAAGGCAGGTATTGATTGTACTTTTGAAGTTGTTGAAAGTGATGACGGGGAAAACACTCTTGCTCCCGCCATACTGAATTATGCAGTGCAACAAGGTGATATCGACCTGATATTAATCCTTACACAACAGGAAATTGGGATTGTTGAATATTTCGTCGGCTCACATGCGCAGGAATTTATTCGTCTTTCGCCAATACCTGTAATGTCAATTATTCCGGCAGATACAAGAAAGGATTCGATTTTTTCGTAAATCCGGATGGCGCGATACAGTTGTCTGGTTCCGGGTGCTGAAGTTCAGGACTCCCGAAATCGTCAACCTTCGGGTGTTACGTTGAACTTTGAACGCCAAATTTTTTGAACTTTGAACTCCGCATGCATCGAACAATTGAACAATTGAATAAATGAACAATTGAACATTTGAATAAATGAACATTTGAATAAATGAACATTTGATCATCGGAATTCTTTATTGAATGACCCAAAGCACAATGCTCCAAGCACTATGCCCCATGCACAAAATTTTTAATAAATAATCAATTAAACGAACTATGCTTGCAGAAATAATAACCATAGGCGATGAACTTCTTATCGGACAGGTAATTGACACAAATTCGGCCTGGATTGCCGAGCAACTGAATGTGATCGGCATCAGGGTTCACCAGATCACCAGCATTTCGGATAATGAAGCACATATTCTCAAAACTCTGACCGAAGCCTCCCATCGTGTTCAGCTTATCCTGATTACCGGCGGACTCGGGCCAACCAAAGATGATATTACTAAGCATACCCTTTGCAAATATTTCGATACTTCATTGGTTTTCAGCGAAGATGCTTATAAAAATGTCGAGAAACTATTTTCCGCCCGCGGAGTTGCTGTTACAGAAATAAACCGTTTACAGGCGATGGTTCCCGCTAATTGTAAGGTAATTCCCAATGTTAATGGAACCGCTCCCTGCATGTGGTTCGAAAAAGACGGCTGTATTTATGTCTCCATGCCTGGCGTTCCTTTCGAGATGAAAGCGATTATGGAAGAGGAAATTATTCCGCGGCTGCTTGATAAGTTAAACCAGGTGATCATTCACCGCACCATACTCACCGAGGGCGTTGGCGAATCGGCTCTGGCTTCTCAAATTGAGCCATGGGAAGATTCACTTCCATCCTTTATCAAACTTGCCTATCTGCCGCAACCAGGGATTGTTAGGCTGCGACTTACCGCTTACGGAACCGATCGCAGCGAATTACAAATTGCAATTAATAAAGCTGAAAAAGACCTTTATTCGTATGCCGGTAAGTATATTTTCGGTTTCGATAACGATACGCTGGAATCAGTGATTGGTCAGTTGCTACGCAGCAAAGGAATGACACTTTCCACAGCCGAAAGCTGCACAGGTGGTAATATCGCCCAGCTTATCACAAGTATAGCCGGCAGTTCCGACTATTTCAAAGGCTCGGTGGTTGCTTACTCAAACGAAATTAAAGAGCAATTTCTTGGTGTGCCTCAGCAAGTAATTACTGAATATGGTGCCGTAAGCGAACAAACGGTGATTGCCATGGCGGAAGGGATCCGTCAGCGTTTCGTAACTGATTATTCTATTGCAGTTTCGGGCATTGCGGGTCCCGGAGGCGGAAGCATGGAAAAACCCATCGGCACAACCTGGATTGCAGTTGCAACACCAAATGGAACCTTTGCACGAAAATTCCTCTTTGGCGATCACCGCGGAAGGAATATAAGGAAAGCATCGGTTGCGGCGTTGAATATGTTGAGAGGAAAAATCATTGAATAATGCTATCTTTTTTAGTCCTTACACAACTCAAAGTCGCGCTCAGACTAAATGCCAGTACTTTAAACTAAACCCACAATGCTTTACTTATCAAATAGATAGCCAAAGTAATTTGCGATTATCAGTAATACACAAATCATTCCTGAACTTTTTTTTCAGATTGTTTTGATTTATACAAATTTATACAGACCTTTGCACTCCATTTTGAAAAGCCTAAAACTATGTCACGAGTTTGCGAATTAACCGGAAAGAAAATGATTGTAGGAAACACTGTTTCCCATTCAAATATTAAAACCAAACGCAGGTTTTACCCTAATCTTCAAACCAAGCGCTTCTTTATTCCTGAAGAAGATAAGTGGATAACTTTAAAAGTTTCTACCTCAGCATTGCGTACCATCAATAAAAAAGGCATAAGCGCTTGCCTGAAAGAAGCCCGCGAAAAAGGCTTCCTGATCAACAAATAGACATTTGTAATGTATATTATCAGAGCTGTTTCCCTTATGGGTGACAGCTTTTTTTGTTGCTTACGGAAACCACTTTAACATTATTTTTGAAATCAGGATTGCCGTTGTTAACTTTGGCATAGGAAAAGAAATATCTTTGCATCTGATGAGAGCAACTTTACAAACAATTAAATTTATCCTTGTCTTGCTTCTGGCTTCAAAAGCAGATGCTCAGCGCGTGAACGACCTGGTGCAGTTTTCGGGCGTTGTGGTTACTGCCGACAGCCTGCGGCCGGTTCCATTTGCAACCATTTCTGTGGTAAAAACAGGCAAAGGAACCTCCTCCGATTATCTGGGATTTTTCTCCATCGTGGTTCACAAAAAGGACCTGGTATCTTTTTCGGCAGTTGGCTACAGATCCGGACTGTTCCGCATACCCGATACGCTTTCTGAAAACCGATATTCCATGATACAGGTTATGTCGTCGGATACTATTATGCTTACCGAAACCGTAATTTATCCCTGGCCAAGTAAGGAACAGTTCCGCCATGCATTTCTGACCCTGAAAATTCCTGACGATGATATTGAGATTGCGCGCCGTAACCTGGCATATATGGAAATGCGCGAAATTTACGGCCGCAATTATGATCCTGAAAGGTACGGATTTACACCCGGCCAAAGCTATCACAATTATATGAGTGGCCAAGCCGATAGACTGTATTACCGTGGACAGACAATGCCGAATAATCTACTGAATCCCATTGCCTGGGCTAAGTTTATTCAGGCATGGAAACGCGGGGATTTTAAGAAGAAATATTAAAGTAGTTACGATTTTCGAGGTACGATTGACGATTAAAACAGAACGATTGTATAGGTACGATTGACGATTAAATAAGCTGTCCTCGCTTATTAGTAAATCGTAAATCGCAAATCGCAAATTTGAGAACGTCCATTCGTAAATCGTACCTC
This sequence comes from Bacteroidales bacterium, assembly GCA_038249635.1. GTDB lineage: Bacteria > Bacteroidota > Bacteroidia > Bacteroidales > UBA4417 > UBA4417. The sequence continues at coordinate 13,045 of JBBSDG010000057.1, forward strand.
GTAAATCGTACATTTCATTCCCAAAACATACTACTTTCGCAAATAATCCGTTATCATCAACTATAGATATACTGATCCCAAAGCTTTAAAAACAATTCCGGCCCGATTTTGAAATCTTATCACACTTTGTCATTTTCTTTTCCGAAAACGCTGCTCATTATTTTTATGCTGATAATGAGCAATTTTGTTTTTGCCCAGCAGGTAGGAATGATTACAGGCAGAGTGACGGATGAGAAAAATCAGCCGGTGGAACTGGTAAATGTAAGTATTTTCGGATCTCCAGGAGGAACCACTACTGCCGCAGATGGAAGTTATAGCCTGCAGATTCCGGCTGCCAGGCAACTAAAAATCATCTTTTCGTTTATCGGTTATAAAACTGACACTGCTTATGTAAAAGTAAATGCCGGTGAAAAACTCAGGGTGAACAGGAGCATTATCTCCATAGCTACCGAGCTCGAACGTGTTATTATACAAGACCGCCAGATACGTAATACCAACCTTACCCGCATCGATCCGCGTGCTGTAAATGCGCTGCCCTCGGCTTCGGGTGGAATTGAAGCTTTACTTAAAACTATGCCCGGTGTTGTTTCGAACAATGAACTTAGCTCTCAATACTCGGTGCGTGGTGGAAATTATGATGAAAACCTCGTTTATGTAAACGATATTGAAATTTACCGCCCGTTCCTGGTGCGTTCGAGTTCACAGGAAGGATTGAGTTTCCTGAACAGCGACCTGGTTTCCTCGGTTCTGTTTTCGGCAGGAGGTTTTGAATCACGCTACGGCGATAAATTATCAAGCGTACTGGATATAAAATATAAGCAGCCAACTCAGTTTGCAGCTTCGGCAACAGCCAGTTTGCTGGGAGCTTCGGCTCATATGGAAGGAATTGGAAAGAATAAAAAATTCACTTACCTGGCAGGTGCAAGGTATAAAACCAACCAGTACCTGCTCAATTCGATGGAAACCAAAGGGAGTTATCTGCCGGTCTTTATTGATTTTCAATCGCTGTTGACATACGATTTGAATAAAAAGCTTGAACTCTCAGTGTTGGGTTATGTTTCATCCAATAACTATACGGTGATCCCTGAATCGCGCCAGACAAATTTTGGCACCTACACCACACCACTAAGGCTTACCATGTATTTCGATGGACGCGAGGCGGATAAATACGACAGCCGCATGGGAGCCATTACCCTGACTCAAAAACCGAATGAAAACATACAGGTAAAATGGATTGGCACAGTCTATAATTCAAGGGAAACTGAAGCATTCGACATACTGGCTCAATATTATATTGCTTTACTCGAAAACAAGCCTGCTAACAACGATTCCATTGAAGTGGTTGAAACTAAAGGCGTTGGCGGATATTTCAACCATGCCCGCAACCAATTGGATATGACCGTGATGAACCTCGAAAACCGTTACACCTATTCAAAGGGTAACAGTTTTGCCATGTGGGGCATTAAATACCAGCACGAAATCATTAAAGATAAAATCAGCGAATGGCAACTGATTGATTCAGCAGGATATTCCATTCCGAATTATCCGGGCATTCCTGGTCAGCCAGGCAACCTCACTGATTTTGTACTGAATTACAGGCTGAAAACATCTGTTAATTTAAACTCAAACCGATATACCGCTTTTGCACAGAATACCTGGACACTCGACGGAGACTCAACCCGGCTGGCAATTACTGCCGGTGTGCGTTTTCAATACTGGGATTATAACAAGCAATTTCTGGTTAGTCCGCGTGCCAGTTTATCGTATAGACCAAACTGGGAAAAGGATATTATGCTCCGGTTTTCGGCCGGGTACTATTACCAGCCACCCTTTTACCGCGAACTGCGTAACCTGCAGGGTGAGGTAAATCCAAATCTGAAAGCCCAGCGATCGATACAGTTTGTTGCCGGCAGCGACTGGAATTTCACAGCATGGGGACGGCCTTTCAAATACGTTACCGAGGTGTATTACAAATATTTAACCAATCTGGTTCCCTACCAGGTTGATAATGTGCGCATACAATACCTCGGCATCAACGGGTCAAAGGGCTATGCTTATGGAATTGATCTTAAGGTGAACGGAGAGTTTGTTAAAGGCGTTGAATCATGGGCAAGTCTTTCGTATATGAAAACTGCCGAGGATCTTTATGATGATCAGTATAAAGAGTATTACAATGCAACGGGCGAAGTGATTCGCAGGGGCGTAACTGCCGATGCTGTTATTACTGACAGTGCAACCATTTTCCCGGGTTATATTCCGCGACCAACCGATCAGCGCATAACTTTTGGTCTGTTTTTCCAGGATTACCTGCCAATGAATCC
>JBBSDG010000058.1:0-15118 GCA_038249635.1 Bacteroidales bacterium
ACCGTTTGAGTATAGTTAGCTGACAATCCGTTGTTTGTAGCTTTCTGCATGTTACGGGGTGAGAGAATATTCCCTTTTTCGCCTGAAATAATAAAAATATTAGCAAAAAAATCTTTCGTTACGCTATACGTATTTGAAATAACCAGTTTTCGCATAAAGGAATAAGTGAGCTGGTAATTTGTTATATAATTTGGTTTCAGAAAAGGGTTGCCTTTCCATGCGTTAAGTTCACTGCTCCTGGATTCGAAGGGATTTAAATCCTGATAATTTGGCCTGGTAATGCGTTTCCCATAACTTGCGCTGATAACACTGTTTTTCTGATCATCGAAAGATACACTGATGTTGGGGAAAAAATCGGTGTATTTTCGTGGCACTTCACTGTTTTCGATTGCGATTTCACTGTTCAGGCGGCCTAGTGATGCTGTATTTTCCATCCGAAGTCCGGCATTAAATGAGATCTTTTTTGTGGGTTTTGCTTTTATGATGAGATAAAGCGCAAAAACCTTCTCCGAATAGGTGAAATAATTGCTCCGAGTACTGTCAAAAACAGGGGTTTGGTTATGGACATTATAAAAAGCCAGTTTATTGTTTGTGCTTATGGATGAATACTTTGCGCCGGATGAAAGCGTTACAGACTTGATTTTTTTCTCATAGTCAAGCAAACCTGACCATAAATCGATATAGGTATCTGAATTATATTGTGCATTGCTCGAGCGCAGAATATTTACCATCTCGGAGTCATAATAGTCATTAGGTTGCTGTGTTCCTTTGCTGTTCGAATAAGTGCCAAAACTAAAGTCAGTTGAAAGACTTGAACTGCTGTTAGGTGTGTACTTGTAATTAAAGTTTAGCAAATAATTATCTGTGGCTACCTCATCATGGGTTTCAGCTTTAAGGATTTCGAATGGTATTGATTCAGTAGAATTAAAAATACCCGTATTGCTGTGCAGCCTGTTATCACTATTATTTATAAATACTCTTCCATCAAAACTGGCCGAATGCTTTGCATTGAATTTATAATCCATTCCCGAAGAAATATTATATCCCTTCCGGTTGTTCACACTGTACGATTTCTTATCAAGTAAGAAACTGTTTTGCGTTGTATTTTCAAGTATATCAGTCTGAAAATGATTATCGGACACGTTAACACTGGTGTTGAAACTGAACTTATTGGCTACGTAATTGATTGAACCGCCAAGGCTTGTCCGTGCGTATTTCCCCTGCGAAAAACTGGCAATCAGGTTTCCGTTCCAGCCTAAATTCATGTTCTTTTTCAATTTAATATCGATGATTCCTCCTGTGCCCTCAGCATCGTATTTTGATGAAGGATTGGTGATGATTTCGATGGATTCGACATTATCCGATCGCATACTTTCCAATAAATTAGCCAGATCGGTTCCTCCAAGCCGGGTCGGCCGCCCGTTGATAAAAATCTGAACGCCCGATTTACCCTGGAGAATGATATTTTTGTCCATATCCACAACTACTCCGGGCGATTTAGCGAGTAAATCCAGACCTGTGCTTCCGGCAGCATTCACACTTTGTGCAACATTAAAAACCATTTTGTCGGGAAGTACTTCCAACATGGCTTTTTTCCCGGTAATCACTACCTGGCTCAACTCGTTAACGTTAGTAGCAAGGCGCACACTATCCAAAGTGACTATTTCATTTTTACTGATTACTATTGGAGCCGAAACATGATTCTTAAATCCTATGTTCCTTATCATAACCAAATAACGACCCGGAGCAATATTGTCCAGTAAAAAAGATCCGTTTTCAGCACTCAGCGACCCTTTCATAAAAACCGAATCCTTGTTCATTAAAATAACCGTGGCAAACATGGCCGGTTCGTTTTTGGAATCAGAAACATATCCCTTTATCTGTGCTTTATTATCCTGAGCCTGGCTCATAAAGCTTATGGATAAAAGAAAAATTAAGAGTAATATAGGATGTTTAACTGCTGTCATGGTTAGGTTAAATTTTGAGAGTAAAATTGGAATTGATTACTTCTCCTTTTTATAAATCATATACCAGTTGATGTAGTATATGCCTGAATCGGATTTTTTCAATTCTTCCTTGTCTTCTTTCGAAAGGAAAGGAATCATAACATCGTCGCCGGGTTGCCAGTTGGCAGGAAGCACAATATCGGGTTCACGGTAATTGGCTTGCAATGCTTTAAGTGTCCTGATTATTTCATCGATGTTGCGGCCTACTTGGTTTGGGTAGAAATAAAACGCTTTGATCTTATTTTCCGGGTCCACAAAAAACACACCCCTTATACTCTGACCGGCGCCGGATTTCGAGTCGAGCATGCCGTAACTGTCGGCAATAACGCTCGAACTATCAACCACCAAAGGGAAATCTATCTTCACCTTGTTTCTCCCTTTAAAGCTGATATCTTCAAGGTCTGCTTTCCAACTCAGGTGCGAAACCATTTTATCAACTGAAATTATAACAATTTGCGCACCAAGGCTTTTAAATTCCTCCTGCCGGTAAGCCAGCTCAAGAATTTCGGATGAGCACACAGGTGTAAAATCACGTGGATGGGCAAAGAGAATTTTCCAGTTTTTGCCAAAATCGCCGGGGAACGAAATCATGCCTTTTGTTGAAGGCGATTTAAAGGAAGGTGCTGCCGAGCCAATTAAGGGGATACGCTGGGTTTCACGTTTCTGCGAAAGCAAAACCTCGGTTGACAGTATCAGAATTGCGGCAATTAATACAAGTTTCTTCATAAAAGGAATGGATTTTAATTTTTGGCTGAACGCACAATCATAATATGTCATTTATTAAATATGATTTACAGGAAATAACAGGAAATAACAGAGATTTACATGGGAATGTTCAATGTAGGGAATCATTTTTAAAATGAAATTATTTCGATGCCAGGTAAATATGAAATTCTGAATGAAATAAGGTTATCAAAAAACAGGAAAGTTTTTTATTTCAGATTCATTTCAGGAAGAATCCGTAACCTCTACAGGATGAGCGCGGATATTTATGAGATGTGCCCGTTATCAGGGGAAAATATATAAAATATGGCGGGAATTTAGAATCCGGCGACAGGTGGAACAGTGTAAAAAAGGTGATAATGGGAATTATGGAACTCAGGCTGTTGAAGAATTTCCGCTTAGAATCAGGACTCAGGTTTTGCTAAACTTCATTTCCGGAATCTCACCTTCAATTGTCAGCCAGCCTTCGGTAGCTTTCCGGATCTCATCCACCGAAACACCAGGTGCTCTTTCGATAAGTTTAAAACCATTTTCGGTAATATCAATCACTGCCATGTCGGAAACAATACGCTTAACACATTTTATCCCTGTTAGCGGAAGTGTGCAATGCTTTAATAATTTAGACTCACCGTCTTTGCTGCAATGCTGCATGGCAACAATTATGTTTTTTGCCGAAGCAACCAGGTCCATGGCACCGCCCATGCCTTTTACCATTTTGCCGGGAATTTTCCAGCTTGCGATATCACCTTGCTCAGAGACTTCGAAAGCACCAAGTACAGTTAAATCCACATGTCCGCCGCGTATCATGGCAAAGCTCGTGGAAGAGTCAAAAAAGGCCGCACCGGTAACTACGGTTACGGTTTGTTTGCCGGCATTAATCAGGTCGGCATCCACTTCCTCAGGATATGGAAAAGATCCCATTCCAAGTATGCCGTTTTCTGATTGCAGCACAACCTGCATGCCTTCGGGAATATAGTTTGCCACCAGGGTCGGTATTCCTATTCCGAGGTTAACATAATAACCATCCCGGAGTTCCTGTGCTATGCGTTGGGCGATTTGTTCTTTGGTTAGGGCCATTTGATGAAAAAAGTTAATGGTTAATGGAAAACAGAAAAAGGTTCAAGGTTCAAAGGCTTCGCGTTATAGGTTCAAAGTTCTGAAATACAACATTGTACATCCGAAATCGCAAATCCGAAATTATTCCCGAACAGTAACCCGCTCAATCCTCTTTTCATAATTCGTGCCCTGGAAAATGCGTTGCACAAAAATCCCCGGTGTATGAATAAAATTCGGATCAAGTGTGCCGGCAGGAACAAGTTCTTCTACTTCGGCAACTGTTATTTTGCCTGCCATAGCCATGGATTGATTGAAATTGTTCGCTGTTTGTTTATAAATAAGGTTTCCCATGGTATCGCCTTTCCAGGCTTTTACGAAGGCGAAATCTGCTTCCAGGGCAGTTTCCAGCAAATGAGGTTTCCCATCGAAAATGCGAATCTCTTTGCCTTCTGCTACTTCGGTTCCGGCACCGGCAGGTACAAAGAAAGCAGGAATTCCGGCACCACCGGCACGGCATCGCTCAGCCAAAGTACCTTGCGGGATAAGATCTACTTCAAGTTCACCGGTTAATAACTGCCGTTCAAACTCCGAGTTTTCACCAACATAGGAAGAAATCATCTTACGAATCTGTTTGTTTCGCAGTAAAATGCCAAGTCCGAAGTTGTCAACACCGGCATTGTTCGAGATGCAGGTTAATCCCTTTGCACCACTAGCAGCCAGGGCACTTATGGCATTTTCGGGTATCCCGCAAAGCCCGAACCCTCCGACCATTAAAGTCATTCCATCTTTTACACCATCAATGGCTTCGGCGGCATTTTTAACTACTTTGTTCATATTTGAATTCTTATTTTACAATCAATTTAATGTTATCGCTTAAGGCTGTTTCCGAAAAATTCATCAACCAATGCATTGAACTTCTCCTTATGATCGATAAGCGTTGAATGGCTTGAGTTTGGAACTATCCATAAATAAGAACCAGGTATTGATTCAGAAATAAACAAAGTATGACGGGGAAGAATAATATCGTGATCGCCACCAATAACAAGCGTCGGGCATTGGATTTGCTGAAGTTGTGCGCGTGTGATATGAGGTTCGAACAGATCCAGCTTCACAAGTTTGCGCTTATGAATTATTTCCGGCGTTTGCGGCATTTTTCCCAGGGTATCGTAATAACTCTTTCCTCCCAGATATTCGGCAGCACCAATAGCAGTGCTGTCCGGCCATAAATTTGCCCCGGTTATGGCAAGTTTTTTCACTTTTTCAGGATGACGAATGGCGAGCAGCAAGCCATTTATGCCACCATCGCTCCAGCCCAGTACATAACACGATTTCACTTTGAGTTTATCAAGCAAGACACTGAAATCATCAGCCATCATTTCGAAACTTAGCGAGTCACCTGTATCAACCGACTTCCCCTGTGCGCGGCTATCGACGGCAATAACTTTGTATTTTACAGCGAAATAAGGGATCTGGTTTATGAAATTATCGATGGCTCCTCCGTTACCATGGATTAACAGCAAGGGCTCGCCTTCGCCATAAATTTCATAGTACAATTTGATACCGTTTACAGTTATGTATGAGCCTGCGGCATCATTATTACCGTATCGTGTGGTATCAGAAATATCTGATTGAGCCATAACGAAGTCAGAAGCAAGAAGTGCAAAAAGAGCTAAAGACACGATTTTTAAAAAATTCATTAAAGTAAGGTTTATGTTATTTAAAAACTTCCAATGCCAATTGCTTTAAACCTGATAATGCTCTGACATCAAGGTTGTGTGGAATTTTATTTTGCCCGCACCACTCAACCAGCATTTGCGTATCCAGGTTAGCAATCAATTCATAACCGGTCATCGGACATCCGCCATAGCCTCCCTGTGCACTTTCAAAATTCCGGATGCCTCCTCCCCAGGCAGCTTCAACTTTATGATGCCATTCATCCGGTTTGGTATGAAGATGTATTCCCAGCTTAATGTCAGGAAATGAACGTATCGTTTCGGAACAAAGCCTTTCGATATCTTCAGGGATTCCCTCGCCGGTGGTATCCGAAAACACCAGGTCGTGGATACCCCTGGCATACAGTTTTTCAACTTCCCGGGCAACAACCTCATCATTCCACTTATCACCGTATGGATTGCCAAATGCCAACGTTAAATAAACTCTTAATTCCTTTTTTGATTGTTCACAAGTGCGTTTTATATCCATGATCGTTTGCCATGCTTTTTCGGGGCTGGTGTTGAGATTCCGTTTCAAAAAAGTGCCGGAAACAGAATATGGAAACCCCATGATTTTGACTTTGGACTCCGAAGCCGCTGCAGCTCCGCCTCTTGTATTTCCAACAATCACCATCAGATTTGAACTGGTGTAATCTGTATCAAGCAGTTTGAGCACATCCGCGGTATCTGCCATTTGAGGGACTGCTTTGGGTGAGACAAAACTTCCGGCATCCACTGTTTCAAAACCCACTTTCAACAAGGCATTGATATACTTTGCTTTAACCGATGTCGGGATAGTGACCGGCCAGGCCTGCATGGCATCGCGGGGAGTTTCGGTGATGTGGATGTGATCTGTTTTGTTCATGGGGTAATGGGAAGGGGATTGAGGGGATTGAGGGGATTGATGAGATTGTGGCGATTTTGGGGATTGAGTCATGGATAAACTATGTCATGTTCTTTCGCAGGCTACTAAGCATTTTAAGCAGCTCAAGACTTTCGGAATGAAGTTTATGAACTGATTCAGAATCTAATAATTTGCTTGTTACAATTAAATCAAGCCACATTTCGGCTTCATCTGCCTCTTCAACCGAAATAGATAATTTGCTGAAAAACTCTGCTTTTGATCTGCCTCGTAATGCAGCACGGTAATTTGCATAAGCAGACGTCCCTGCTTTAGTGAGCTGATAATTTAATACCCGTGATCTTGGATCATTTGGAAACTCCAGTGATAATTCAAGAATTTTCAATGCAAACTCCTTTAACCGATCCCTGAGTAAAATTTTGTAGTTAATCCAGTCATCTTTTTCCATAATGCTACTTACATTTTTAATTGTTATAATATCCATACAAAAATCAGAGAATTGAGTCTCTTCGGTCAATCCATCAATCTATTCAATCCATCAATCTATTCAATCCCATCAATCTCATCAATCCCCTCAATCTATTCAATCCCCTCAATCTATTCAATCCCATCAATCCCCCCTCAACACCCAATATACCTCGAAATCACCAGCCTCTGTATCTCCGATGTCCCCTCTCCTATTTGGAGCAAACGCTGGTCGCGGTAGAAGCGCTCGATGGGATAGTCTTTCATCAGGCCGTAACCACCGTGTATCTGAACGGATTCATCGGTTACTTCTTTGGCAATTTCGGAGCAATAAAGTTTAGACATGGCAGCTTCTTTGGCAAAAGGCATGTGATTGTCTTTCAGCCAGCAGGCTTTGTAAAGCAAGGAGCGGGCGAGTTCAATTTTTGTTGCCATATCGGCAAGCTTGAAACTGATAGCCTGGAATTTTGAAATGGCCTGCCCGAACTGTTTGCGTTCCTGTGCATAGCTGAGTGCCATTTCGAAAGCTCCCTGGGCGCATCCCAAACCCATTGCTGCGATGGATAAGCGTCCGTTGTCGAGTGTGCTGAGCATAATCCGTGAGCCATCACCAACTTTGCCCAATACATTTTCGTAAGGAACGCGACATTCGTCGAAAAAAAGTTCTGCTGTATCGCTGGCACGCCACATCATTTTGCCATGCATGGCACGACGGGTAAAACCGGGTGTATCCTTTTCGACGATGATGGTTGTAAACTCCTTTTTGCCATCCTTTTCACCGGTAACAGCCTGAACGGTGGCACCGGCAGAAATATCGGAAGCTCCGTTGGTGATAAAAATCTTTGATCCGGTTATTACCCATTCGCCATTTTCGATATAAGCACGGGTCCGGGTTCCGCGCGAGTCGCTGCCCGCATCAGGTTCAGTAAGCCCGAAAGCCCATAAAGCCTCACCAGTGCATAGCTGCGGTATGTATTTCTGTTTCTGCTTTTCGGTGCCATAATAAAATAATGGCCCTATACCCAGTGAATTATGCGCAGCTACCGTGGCAGCCTGCGATCCATCGACCCGGGCAAGCTCTTCCACGGCAATGATATACGCCAAAGTGTCCATACCAAATCCGCCATAATCGTTTGGTGTATTTATGCCGAACAACCCGAGCCGTCCCATTTCGAGCGTTAGTTCGGGCGAAAAGCGTGCTTCATCATCCAGCTCGCGGGCAAGGGGTTTTATTTCGCGTTCGGCAAAATCGCGAACAGCTTTACGTATATTCTGATGTTCTTCGGAGATTTGGAAATCCATGTGTAGTCAGTTTTAAATTTTAGCAAAATTAGAAATAGAATGGGCGACAGGTGGCGATGAGTGGGTGGCAACGAGTGAGCGGCGATGGATAAGTGGCTATTTCACTTTCCACATTTAACTAACAAACTAAACCATACTCTGTTTCTGAATGGCTGCCGATAAATGAATGAGGCTCATATTGCTGTTAACCAGGTCGCCGGCTTGAACCGCAATCCGATCCACAACGGCATGTGCAGGACTATGGATATTGTTTTCCATTTTCATAGCCTCAACCACAAGTAAAAGATCTCCTTTTGCTACCTCATCACCCTGTTTAACTAAAATTTTAATCACCTTGCCAGGCATGGGTGAAGTGACGTTGCTGCCACTTTCGCCAATGGAAGCGGATACACTATTAAAGTCGGTTTGGGCAGCAAGTATATCTTTTCGCCTTAGCTTAAAAATATGGGTGTTGTAACCAATAATTACTTCCCCTTGTTCGGGATAAGAAACAAAAGCGGTATAAAGATCGCCATTAAGCTGTATTTCAATTTGTTGACTTATGGAGGATTCTTCAAAACTTATCAGGTTCCGTAAACCTTCAATTTGAACCGTTAATTTATTGGTCGTAAGTTCCGTAATGAGGCAATGATATGTTTTGTGGTCCATTTCCAGCTCCGGCTGCATCACCATACGCCAATATCCAATATTTTTCCACACACTTTTGGTTTCGTTCAGGGGTGAATCATTTCTGACAGAATTTGCCGATTTGCTAACCAAAGCAATTGCCAGTGGCAGTGAAACAGGTACTGTTTTCCGGGCATCGCTGATAGCAGACAGCAAAGCCTCCGAATGTTCCGTACAGAAACGTGTTGAAATTGTATTGCTAATAAATTCTTTGTTATGCATTATCGCGTTCAGGTAGCTTATGTTGCTTTCTATTCCATGAATTCCGTAATTCTGAAGTGCATCAATCATATGAAACCTTGCTTCTTCACGGGTTTTCCCGCGTGTGATAAGCTTGGCTATCATAGGATCAAAGAAACTGCTTACCTGGCATGGCTCGCTCATGGCATCATCCACCCTTATGAAATCGCCCGAGGGTTTCTGGTAAAGCGAAAGATTGCCAGGCGAAGGCAAAAAGTTGTTGGCAGGATCTTCGGCATAAATACGACATTCGATGGCATGGCCTGTTTGCTTAAGATTCTTCTGATTGAGACGCAGACTTTCGCCGGAAGCGATATACAACTGCTCTTCAACTATGTCGATCCCGGTTGTCAATTCTGTAACCGGATGCTCAACCTGTATGCGGGTATTCATTTCGAGAAAAAAGAAATTCAGATCTTTGTCAACCAGAAACTCGATAGTACCGGCTCCTGAATATTTTATAGCTTTCCCGATGGCCACTGCTGCTTCACCCATACGTGAACGCAATTCAGGTGTTAGTGTTGGCGAAGGAGCTTCTTCAATAATTTTTTGATACCGACGCTGTATGGTGCATTCCCTTTCAAAAAGATGCACCACATTCCCAAAGTTATCTCCCAATATCTGAAACTCAATATGACGTGGCTCTTCAAGATACTTCTCCACATAAACAGTTCCATCGGCAAAGTAATTTTTCGCTTCGCGCGATGCAGCTTCGAGCGCGGCACCAAGACTTTCCTTATCATTTACAATCCGCATTCCCTTACCTCCGCCCCCACCGGCAGCTTTTACCAATACCGGGAAACCGATTTTATCAACCTGGCTAAGGATTGCAGCGGTATCGCCGGATAAACCAACTGAAACGGGAACACCTATGGAAGTTACAAAATTACGCGCTGCCACCTTGTTACCCATCACTTCCATTACAGTTGCTTCCGGCCCCACGAAAATAATTCCTGCCTCAATGCAAGCTTTTACAAGTGCGGGATTTTCCGAAAGGAAACCATAGCCAGGGTGTAATGCATCGCAATGACTGCTTTTGGCAATATGAATAATCGCCGGTATATTTAGATAGGTTTCCGAAAGTTCGGATTTGCCAATGCAATACGCCTCGTCAGCAAAACTATGATGAAGGCTGCTTTTATCTATTTCGGAATATATTGCTACGATGCGAATGCCCATTTTTCTGGCCGTTCGGATGATCCTGACAGCTATCTCTCCGCGGTTGGCGACAAGTAATTTCTTAATCATTTGGAATGTCGGATTTACAATTTCGGATGTCGGATGTCGGATTTACAATGTTGGATGTCAGATTTGCGATGTTGGATGTAGAATTTTGCAACTAACTTCCGAAATTCAACTTCCGAAATTATTTATTGAGATTTTTTTTAGCTGTTTTAATTGAAGTTACAATTATAGCAAGTATTTCAGAAGCTTCTTGTTTAATTGGTAATATCACTTCTTGTGAGGCGAGATTGGCTTCTAAAATCATTTCCAACCAGAACAATTTTTCATCACATTCTTCCTCAGCAATTCCCAGTTTCGCGATAAAATCTTTTGATGACTTTGCCCTGCCGGCTGAACGGTAATTTGCTGCTGTTGATGTTGACGATTTAATGATTTGGTACGTAATAACTTTACTTTCCTGGCTAAGTGGAAATACTTTTGTAAGTTTTATCACATCAAGAGCCATTCTCATTACTCGCTTTTGTATGTCATATTTATCCATAATTTGAAATGATTTAGAGTTTCTTTGCCAATACTATTTAAAAATTGAGTATTCCTAAGTTACACATGAAAGCTATTAATTTAATGAAAACGTTAAAGTTATCAGAAAAGCTGATTCAGACATACAAATTCTCAAATCCGAAATCCGCATTCCGAAATCCGAAATATCACCCAACCCATTTAGGTTTACGTTTCTCCAGAAAAGCAGCCATGCCTTCCTGTCCTTCCTCAGAGGCACGGATTTCAGCAATCATTTTGGCGGTATATGTGAGAGCCTCATCCAGTTCGATATGATTTACTACTTTATCGATCAGGTTTTTACAATGGGTTATTGCAGCCGGACCACTTGTGAGCAACATTTGAACCATCTCATTTATATAGCTGACAACCTGGTGAGCAGGCAGCGATTTATTAACCAGTTTATATCTCTCAGCCTCTTGTCCATTGATCCTTCTGCCGGTAAGCATTAGTTCGCGTGCCCCGTATTCACCAACCCGTTTTATCACATAAGGTGAGATGCAAGCCGGCACTATGCCGATTTTTACTTCACTGAGCGAAAATACAGTTTCATGATCACAAACGGCAATATCGCAGGCAGCAAGCAACCCGTTGGCGCCACCTATGGCAGCACCATGAACAACCGCTATGGTTGGCTTTGGTGATGAATAGATGGAATAAAAGCACTCGGATAAACGAAGACTTTCGGCATAATTTTCCTCGTAGCTGTATTTTGATACATCGCGCATCCAGTTAAGATCAGCCCCGGCACAAAAGGATTTTCCTTCGCCTTTCAGAATAATAACACGGATATCGTCCATACACCCGGCTGTTTTGAATGCATCGGTAAGTTCGGCTATCATTACCTCGTTGAATGCATTTCTGATTTCAGGGCGGTTAAGCAATATGGTTGCAACGCCATTTTTGGTTTCCAGTTTTATGGTAGTATAATTGTTCATTTCGATGTTTATCTTTAACAGTTTTTTAAGTACAAGGAAGCAAGGGTTTTGCAAAGACAAAAGGGGGAATTATATTTCTCCGTTTCTCCCCATCCCCATTTCTCCCCATCCCCCCATCTCCTTGTCTCCCATTCTCCATTTCTCCCCTTCGCCCCCTCTCAGAAAAATCACATCCTGAATATCCCATACTTTGTCTCTTCCCATTGCTTATTCAATGAGGCGGCGATACCCATGGCCAGTACTTTTCGGGTATCGACAGGATCGATAATGCCATCGTCCCAAAGGCGGGCAGTGCTAAAATAGGCAGAGCCTTCTTCCTCATATTTTTTCAGTATTGAATTCCGCATTTCGTTGCGTTCGGCATCACCAAGGGTGAGGCCTTTTGCTTTAAGCTGCTCTTCCTTTACGGTAACAAGCACACCTGCGGCCTGTTCGCCACCCATCACGCTGATTTTTGAATTGGGCCACATAAAAAGCAGCCGTGGTTCGTAAGCACGACCTGCCATGGCATAATTTCCTGCGCCAAAAGATCCGCCGAAAACCACAGTGAACTTGGGAACCCTGGCATTTGCAACGGCATGAACCAGTTTGGCCCCGTCGCGGGCAATGCCACGGTGTTCGTATTCCTTACCGACCATAAAACCGGTGATGTTCTGCAGGAAGAGTAAGGGTACATTTCGCGAAGTGCATAATTCAATAAAATGAGCTCCTTTTAAAGCTGTTTCGGAAAACAGGACTCCATTACTTGCCAGTATTCCTACAGGCATTCCCATAATGTGAGCAAACCCTGTAACAATGGTAGTGGCATAGTTTGCTTTAAATTCATGAAAACGGCTTCCGTCAACAATCCGCGCTATGATTTCGTGTGCATCAACCATTTTGCGTAAATCCACCGGGGCAATGCCATACAATTCGGCAGGGTCGTAGAAGGGTTCTTCAATGGGAGCAATATCCAGCAACTGCTTTACCGGTTTCCTGAGTGTTGAAAATATATCGCGGCAAATTTGCAAGGCATGGCTGTCGTTTTCGGCAATATGATCAGCAACGCCCGAAATGGACGTATGGACTTCGGCACCACCAAGCTCCTCAGCAGTAACCTCTTCTCCGGTAGCTGCTTTTACCAGCGGCGGACCACCGATAAATATGGTTCCCTGGTTTCGGACTATGATCACCTCGTCGCTCATTGCCGGAACATAGGCGCCACCTGCCGTGCACGATCCCATTACCACTGCAATTTGTGGAATACCTGCGGCAGACATTCGTGCCTGGTTAAAAAAGAAACGTCCGAAATCGTATTTGTCAGGAAATACATTGGCCTGCTCGGGAAGAAAAACCCCGCCGGAATCCACCAGGTAAACACAGGGAAGATGATTTTCCATGGCAATTTCCTGCGCTCTGACATGCTTTTTGATGGTTTCGGCCACATAGGTGCCGCCTTTCACAGTTGCATCGTTGGCCACAATCATGGCTTCGCGACCACGAATTACGCCAATCCCGGTGATAATGCCGGCCGATGGAAACCCATTGTCGTACATGCCAAATGCTGCCATGGCCGAGAGTTCGAGGAATGGAGTTTGCGGATCGATAAGTTGGTCAATACGTTCGCGGGCAAGCAGTTTGCCCCGCTCCTTATGCCTGCTCACAAGCGCAACTGGCGAGCCGTTAACCACACTCAAAAGCGTGTTGCGGTATTTTTCGAGTATTAACCCGTAGGCTTCGAGGTTCGCCAGGTATTCGGGCGAATGAATGCTGATATTTGATTCAATTCTGTACAAATCAATATGTTTTAAATGACTGGAATACGAAAACTACTATTTATCTGACTATGAGACCAGCAGCAAATAGGAAAATCTAAATTACAAATAATACTTATTGATACGGAATTGTTCGATTAATTCTTAATTTTTGCAGATCGGCATTGGCCAGTTTGTTGCCTTTTATGCCACAAAAAAGGAAATGCTGAATCTCTTTGGTGCACAACTGCAAAGTTATTTGGCTCCAAAAATAATTGTGAGGCAGTTATTGGACAAAAATGAATGCGCAAAGCTATTTAAGCCCATACTTTTTAATGATTTCCTGCTTTTGAGCAAAAGCATCAAGAGGCGAAAAAAGTCCAAATTTTTCATGAAGTCTGCTCATTTCATTTTTTTTCGCTACTGATCCATCGGGGAAACCATTTTCGGCTGTTAATTCATGGAATACCCGCTCCAAATATTCCTCAAAAGGCTGATTGAAATACATATCGATAAATAGTAATGGCTTTTCCGAAGCATTCCAGAATGTGTGTTTGATCATTCTTGGGCGCAAATGCCAACCTCCGGCCTCAACCTGAACGATATCGTCTCCGATAAGAACACTCGCTGTACCATCCACAACGTACATCAGTTCGTCCAATTCTTTATGATAATGAGGCTGAGGCCCCATCGTTTTAGGCGCTACTGCAGTTTCAACACTCGAATACAAACCATTTGTCATAGACGATCGCACCCTCACCCTGATATCCATTCCACCCTTGTTGTCCAGAGGTGGCATAGCTGGAATTAAAACAGGTTTCAATTGTTCGGCGTTTTCCTTTTCATCGCTGTGCGAAAAAGCTGCAAAGCCACTTAATGAAAGGCATCCAAAGGCTGCCAACATGCTGTTTTTAATAAAAAAATCCCGTCGTTCCATACATTTCAGTTTATTGAGTTTGTTATTATTTGATACAATTATTCGAAATAACACAGCCGGAAACACAATAAGGTATCATCAAATGTATTGCAGAACACCTTTTAAACTGTTTTTAATGCGTTCACTAACATCGTTGTATTTGATGTTTTAAAAATCCTTTTCAGATTTAGCATGGGTAAAACACTAAAAGCAAGCTTCATGTTCAACAAAACCGAAAATAATTATATCCAATCGCCTCATTCCTAAAGTTTTTCTTTACAGCACGATAAGGTAACAGTTGTTTTTCATAACTCATATTGTGTGGCAGATAAACATGAATCTAATATGGAAATCCATGTGAGGATGGGAATATTTACAGCTTTCAATTAAAAAAATATCAGAAGAAGATCTGCACTAAATGCCTGTGATGGCTCACATTTTAAGCAGGATTTCGGACAAAATTTAGTGCAAGGCAGTATGTTCCATTCAAAAATTGCCGGTGAAAACCTCTGCCTGAGCTATAAAACATGATTAATCTGATTATTGACAAACTGATTAATCCATATTACCGGATGCAGAAGTTAATTCCATCAAATCAAAAAAGAATGGCTAAATATTATTTTGATGTGCTGGGAAAAGAATTCATAAGTCAAATTTCTTTTTTCTTTATTTCTTTTCTGTTCTTTTGTCATGACACAAAAGAACCAAAAAGTCTAGGCTTAATAGAAATTTCACACAGATGTAAGACTTGGTAAG
>JBBSDG010000059.1:0-15017 GCA_038249635.1 Bacteroidales bacterium
CAGTTCAGTACTGTAGATTATAGTCACCTTCTAAGTGCTGAGCCAGGGGCTGGATAAATAAAAGTTTAACTCTCAAACACCTTTACCGCTTTGAAAAAAGAAATTGAAAAACATCAGCAATTTAAAGCCGTCGGTTTCGTAATGGAAAAAAATTCTGATGCATTTGCCGAAAAGCCCGATATTCTGGCAGCTAAAGAAGCCTTCGTGGCCAACACTTCCCTTATCGGTGGAAAACTGTCGCAGCTCATTCGCCCGGTTTCCACTGTGATCTCTTTAAAAACTGACAGTGAAAGCCGTATGCGCTTATCGGTGTCGCGAATGATCGCCTTTGGCATTTCATTAGCTACCTGCCAGGATTTGCAGCCTATGCTCCTAACCCTTAAAGGGTACAACCTACGATGGAGGCGCTGTTCGGCCTACCAACTGTTCGAAATAGCTATGCATGTTCACGAACTGCTTAACGCTGTTGCCACTGCTGCCGCTGATAACGGGCTTACAGTCGTAAAGCTTGCTGAATTTAAAACCTCAGTCAACTCTTTTGGTGAAACCCTTGATTTAAATGGATCAAACCTCAGCGACCGTCGTAAAACCTGGCAGGACTTAAAAAAGCTGATTTCAGCCAACAACAATTTGCTTCGTCTGCAACTCGATCCGTTTGTACATTTTCTCGGAGACGAATCACCCGTGTTGAACAGCGAATACATGTTCCTTCGAAAGCGCAGGTACAAACGCTCGCGTAATGGCAATGCAGGTACCGAAGCTGTCGATATAACAGGTACCGTAACCGACTTCAGCACAGGCGATCCGCTGGCCAATGCAGTGATCAACCTGATTTCGCCCGAAACCGTGGTACAGACAGATGAGGATGGCTATTACCTCATCGAAGATATGGAAGCCGGCGAATTTAACCTCACCTGCCATCTTACAGGGTACGAAGTACCGGCGGACGTAAAGGTAACAGCTGTTGGAGGTGAAAGCCTGGTGGTGAACTTTGCTTTGGTGCCTGTTCAACCAACTGTTATTGTTCCATCGAACTGATAATAGGTTGCTGCCTGCCACACGGATTTTCAGTGCGGTTATATTTTCCTGTGATTCCGAAAGGCGGCTTAATGGCCGCCTTTTTTCTGAAAGTTAGAGGATATAAAAGTCATAGTCAGGCAGCGCTTCGCCTTTCCCTTTGAACATAACGGTTCGCCGAAGTAATTTGATGGAGGAGGGTAGGCATTCTTAAATTGATGGTGTGTAAAACTCAGATTTGCAGCGGTTCTGAAAAAATAAAAAGCCTTTCATTTCTGAAAGGCTAATTTATCTATAGCAAAAAGTCTCCCGGACAGGATTCGAACCTGTGACCCATTGATTAAGAGTCAATTGCTCTACCAGCTGAGCTACCGAGAGATTTGAGGGTGCAAAAGTAGCATTTTTTCCTTTTTGTTGATAAAAAATTATTCTTTTATTCTTATTTGCCTTTTGAGTGAACTCTCCAAGCCTTCAAATTGTTAATTTTGGCCTATGGAATCATCAGCTAACAAACCATTCAAATCAGCACTTAAGGTTAACGAAGGTATTGAGCAACCGCCGTCAGTTAACGCTGGCGCTGCAAAGCATTATAGCAAGCCCGGGCGGCAATTACTTACTCCCGATCAGTATGTGGATGGTATAGTCAATGGAAATCGTACCATTCTCAGCCAGGCAATTACACTGATTGAAAGTTCGCTTCCTTTGCACCAGGAAATTGCTCAAACCATTATCAGTAAATGCCTTCCGTTATCGGGGAATTCAGTCAGGATAGGGATTACAGGTGTTCCGGGAGTTGGTAAAAGTACATTTATTGAAGCTTTCGGGAAACACATGACGGCACAGGGACGAAAAATCGCCGTGCTGGCCATCGACCCCAGCAGTTCACGTTCGCGCGGAAGCATACTTGGCGATAAAACGCGTATGGAAGAACTCGCGGTCGATAACAATGCCTTTATCAGGCCTTCACCTTCGGCAGGTTCGCTCGGTGGTGTGGCTCGCAAAACGCGTGAAACCATAATTCTTTGCGAAGCTGCCGGATTTGATACCATTTTAGTTGAGACCGTTGGCGTTGGTCAAAGCGAAATCGCGGTACATTCGATGGTTGATTTTTTCCTTCTGCTGATGATTGGAGGTGCAGGCGATGAACTGCAAGGCATTAAGCGCGGAATTATGGAAATGGCCGATGCTGTTGTTATCAACAAGGCCGATGGCGACAACCTGAAACGGGTTACTATAGCCATGGCCGAACTGCGAAGCGCCTTACACTACTTCCCTCCTACCGACTCGGGATGGCAGCCGGTTTGCGAAGCCTGCTCATCAATAACTAAAGCCGGTATTCCACGCGTGGATGAAATGATCAATGAATATATTGCTCTCACCAGGGGAAATGGTTATTTCGCCAAACGCAGACTGCAACAGTCGAAACAAATTATGATGAGCGTTATTGATCAGGCACTGCACGATCATTTTTATTACCAGGCTGAAATTAAAAAATTGATGGCTAAAGTGGATGCCGATTTGCAACATGAGAAAATCAGTGCTTATGTAGCAGCGCAGATATTGCTTGAGAAGTATTTTGGAGAGAGGCAATAATGAGTGTCTTAATAATAATATTAGTGTTTTTTGGGGCAGGATATTTTATCCCACAAAGACACAAAGTTCACTAAGCTGCTTTGTGTTCTCAGTGGCTTCGTGGGGAACCTTTTTGGTTCTGGCTTGTCCAGGTTAGGTAATTGATTGTAAAGTATTGATTTAAGAGCAAGGATCAACGATTTTTTATTTTTTAAGAAATAAACCGGAGTAACCACTTACCGTTTCCTTTTAAGTATTCCATTCAAAACCACTCTTCATTATTTACTTTTCACTATTCGTTATTCACTTTTCACTCTTAATTATTCACCATTCACTCTTCATTATTTACTTTTCACTATTCGTTATTCACTATTCGCTATTCATTATCCGTAATTCATTTTATTGTATCTTTATATCTGATTTGAAACTATTAAAACCTATTAGTTATGATCCAATTTGAGGCGCTTTACAAAATTTCCTACGGTTTATATATTGTAAGTTCGGGCAATAAAAACCGCGGAAACGGATTTATTTCCAATACCTTTTTCCAGGTAACCGCCGAGCCGCCAAGGTTTGCATCCTGCTGTAATAAAGATAATTACACAGCATCACTCATTCAGGCATCAGGTGCCTTTGCGGTTTCTGTTATTCATACCGAAACCGATCCGGATATTATTGGCCGCTTTGGTTACAAAAGCGGGAAGGACACCGATAAATTGGCCGGGCTGAAACTGAAATATGGCGAAACCGGCGTTCCTATTGTTTTAAACGACTGTATTGCTTTTCTGGAATGTAAGTTAATTCAGACCATCGACCTTGGAACCCACTTTATGTTTATCGGCGAGCTACTGCAATCCGAAGTTGTTGATGATACCAAAGAAGCGTTAACCTATTCGTACTATCGGCAGGTTCGCAAAGGAGTTGCGCCTAAAAATGCACCTACCTATATCGATAAATCAAAACTGGGTGCAAATCCGTTCGCAAATGACTTTAAAAAGTTTGAATGCACCGCCTGCGGTTATATTTACGACGAAGCTGAAGAGGATTTGAGGTATGCGGATTTACCGGAGGACTGGGTTTGCCCGGTGTGCGGATCGGATAAATCGGATTTTATAGAGGTAAAGTAACGAGTTGAAGTAATCCGCTTTTTAATTTCGGATGTCAGATTTCAAATTACGGACGTCGATTTAAATTTAGACTGTCAGATTTAGAATACTGATTGAACCCGCTGTTACCCTGACCTTCGAATCCGCTCCGGAGCCTGTAACATGAAACTCTCTGACACTGAAACGCTGTAACACTGTAACATTGTAACATTGAAACATTAAAACCCTCAAACGCTAAAGTGGTTTCTCCCCGGTAAGTTTAGTTACCTCTTTTCGTTTTTTACGACTGGGATCCGGCCAGATTAAGGAAGCTATAATACTTATTCCAAGTATAGCAATTATCATCAGCAGCGAATGAACTGTTGTGAATCCTAATTCAGTTAGCTGCACATGTAACAGCATTTTGAAGCCTATAAACGAAAGCAGCACCGCCAGGCCATGTTTCAAAAACCTGAACATACCTATAATATGTGCCACCACAAAGAACAGTGACCGCAATCCCATAATGGCAAATATGTTGGAGAAAAATACAATGTAAGGATCCTGGGTGATTGAGAAGATGGCTGGCACTGAATCGACTGCGAAAATCACATCGGTAAATTCAATTACCAGCAACACAAGGAATAGTGGGGTGAAATACAAACGATTGTTGTCGTGCTTGTTGCGAAACCAGAAATGTTGCCGGAAATAAACCGGATGTACCGGCAAGTACCTGGAAACAAATTTTACAACCGGATGATGTTGAGGATCCACTTTATCTTCTTTATTCCTTTCGAGAAACATTTTAATACCTGTAAATACAAGGAATGCTCCGAAAATATACAAAATCCAATCGAACCGCTGAATAAGTGCCGCACTCAGAAAAATAAAGATAAACCGCATTATCACCGCGCCGATGATACCCCACATCAGCACGCGCTTATAATACATTTTCTGAACACCGAATGAAATGAAAACCAAAATCATTACAAAAACATTATCAACCGAAAGCATATATTCAATCAGGTAACCGGTAATGTATTCGAGTGCAAGGTTTTGCTTATAAATACTGATAACTTGCTGGGTATCAGTAATCCCAACAATACTATAGGTATGCTTGTAAATATCTATCCTATGCTGCACATCCTCAATTGTTTTCACTCCATGCAAACGGTCGCCGAAATAAAAAAGCAGGAAATAAAATCCAACAGCGAAACTTACCCACACAAAAGTCCAGATCAGTGCTTCGCTGAATTTCACCTCATGGCTTTTTTTATCAAAAATACCCAAGTCGAGCGCAAGGATGGCGGCAATAAACAAGAGAAAACCGGCAAAGATCAGATGTTCAGATGTTATCATAAAAATTGGATTGGCAGGCATGTTCTTTAGAAGCATTCAAAATTACTCATTTTAAGTGAAATGCTGAAAATAATTTCAATGATCAATCCTAAAGTTGCTACTTTTGCCCCCACTTTTAGCACCCTTATTGCATGAAAAATCCTTTTGCCAACAGCCTTACCGAAATGAATCCCAGTTCATTGGTGCAATATCTCAATAAGCCAAGTGATGAGTTTACCAAAGCCGACCTGATCAGGTATATTGATGATCATAATATTTCGATGATCAATTTCCGTTACACCGGTGGTGATGGCCGTTTAAAAACGCTCAACTTTGTGATCAACAGCCGTGAGCATCTCGATAATATTCTTTCGACAGGCGAACGCGTTGACGGGTCAAGTCTTTTCCCATTTATTGGTGCAAGTTCCAGCGATCTGTATGTTTTACCAAGGTATAAAACGGCATTTGTAAATCCGTTCGCAGAAATCCCGACTCTTGATATCCTTTGTTCCTATTACGATAAGGACGGCAACCCGCTCGAAAGTTCGCCTGAATATATTCTGCGCAAAGCACATAAAGCACTTAAAGAACATACCGGGCATTCATTTGAAGTAATGGGCGAACTGGAATATTATGTGATCAGCCCCGAAGAAAAGCTATTTCAGGCTCCTGATCAAAAAGGTTACCACGAATCGTTTCCCTTTGCCAAATGGGAAAAGCTGAGGGCCGAGGCCATGTATGCCATTGCTCAAACCGGTGGCAAAATAAAATATGGCCATTCGGAAGTAGGGAATTTTAAATTCGATGGGATGGAATATGAGCAGAATGAAATTGAATTTCTGCCTGTTACCCTCGAAGATGCTGCCGATCAACTTGTAATTGCCAAATGGATTTTGCGCACACTTGCCTTTAAATATGGGGTTTCTATAACTTTTGCCCCAAAAATTACAGTAGGCAAAGCAGGAAGCGGAATGCATATACACACCCGCCTGATGAAAGATGGCGACAATGCCATGGTTAAAGATGGCAAACTGAGCGATACCGCCCGTAGGGCAATTGCCGGCTATCTCGACCTGGCTCCTTCGCTTACGGCTTTCGGAAATACCAATCCTACCTCCTATTTCAGGCTCGTTCCTCACCAGGAAGCGCCGACCAATATCTGCTGGGGCGACCGAAACCGTTCGGTACTGGTGCGTGTGCCACTTGGCTGGTCGGGTACTAACAATATGATTTTTCATGCTAATCCGCAGGAGCCGGTTGAGCCAAAAGACTTTACCAACAAGCAAACTGTTGAGTTCCGTTGCCCGGATGGCTCAGCGGATGTGTATCTTTTGCTGGCCGGGCTTACGGTGGCCGCACGTCATGGACTGGAAATGGATAATGCGCTCGAATATGCAAAGCAAACTTACATTGATGTAAACATTTTTGATGAAGAGCATAAGGATAGAAGTGCCAAACTTGGCCAATTGCCAATTTCCTGCTGGGATTCGGCCGACAGACTGCTGGAGCAGGGTGAAATTTACAGAAAATACAATGTGTTTCCTCAATCGGTAATTGCTGGATTTGCCGGCAAGCTAAAGTCGTTTAACGACAAAAACCTCCGACAGGAACTCGAAAATAACGATGAAAAACTGATGGAAATCGTGGAAAAGTATTTCCATTGCGGATAAAAAATCAGTTTTCCTTCGAGAATGACAAGCCGGCGAACCCGGCTTTTTTTGTGTCTGCTAATTACTTATCGGCCATATTGGCGCATATAAAAACGGCAATATGCCATAAAGGCGTATTATTTTAATCAAAATGATAGTTTTCTGCGTTGGCACTAAATTTGAAATCTAAATTATCACAACAAAAAAAAGTCTAACAATAATTAAAAAGGAGAATATACCATGAACAACTTACAATTTGCATTCCGCCCGTTTTTACCTGCATTGTTCAACGAAGTTTTTGAACGTCAGTCAGCTACAACCGAATTAACGTATAAACCTGCTGCCAACGTGCGCGAGGATGAGAAAAACTATTCGCTCGAATTAGCACTTCCCGGATTTTCGAAAGAAGAAATAACTATCAAATTTGAAGAAGACGTTCTAACTGTAACTGCAGGCCATCAGCCTAAGGAAGACGAAAAAGGCCCGAAATACACCTGGAACGAATTCGGATACAAGAGTAAATACGAACGCTCATTCCAGCTTCCCGAAACCCTTGATGCAGATAACATTGGCGCAAAATTCGATAATGGAATTCTGCTTATTACGCTTCCAAAGAAAGAAGTTCAAGCTTCGGCTGTAAAAGAGATCGCCATTGGCTAATTAGCTGAATACCACAAAAAGTAGAAAGGCTGCCCCGGAAACGAGACAGCCTTTTTTAGTAAACGAGTAAATGAGTAAAACGAGTAAGTGCATAGTTTGACAAGCAGGTAAGTAAACAAGTAAATACAAGTTCGGGTAAATGCTTTAATTAGTTAATTGATTCAGGAAAAAATAATAAGTCCGAAATCTGAACTCTTTAATAGTTTATTGCCTTTTTCCGGAAAAGTAATAAATTAAAAATATCAACCTCTGTTATAATAAATCATCCGCTTTTTCATCCTGCAATAGTGTTGATAAAACCAGATTAAAGGTGTGTCAAAATAATACTATCTAATTATATTTCAGTGCCTTAAAATTTTCTTCAATTATTTACCGAAAGACAAATACTGAATTTCAGCACTTCCCTTAACTCCTGATCCACCTATAAAAAAACAGCATTTATCCCAAAAATTGGCAATAACCCGTGTTTCAGAAAAGCTTCCAGGATTTTTTAGCCCGAAATTCTCGTAACGATTTCGCACCTTTGCACAAAAAACAATAATCCAGGTTTTAACAAATAAATCCTGAAAAAATTAAGCTTAAGTGCTCAATGCATCAGGTACCGCGCAGGACGCTATTAATGCAATAAGCAGCACATCTCTGAATCCCAATCCCTTTCGAAAATATGCCGAAACAGAATTTACGCGCGCACCTTAGCATGTTTGCAGCTACCCTTCTGTTTGGCCTAAATTATTGGGTTGCCAAAGGCCTGATGCCCGACCACCTGCTGCCGATGCAGATTATTTTTCTTCGGGTACTGGGAACATTAATCATTTCGTGGATCATTGTACTAAGCTTTAAAAACCTCCGCGACTTGCGGATTGATCGCGCCGACTTTCCCCGCCTTATCCTCAGCAGTCTGCTAGGCGTGGGGATAAATCAGGTTTGTTTCTTTACCGGTTTAAATTTATCCACTCCGGTGGATGCCGCCATTATTAATTCGATAAATCCTATACTGGTACTGGTTTTTTCGGCTTTTATACTTCACGAGAGTATAAGGCGGCAAAGGCTTGTCGGAATAATTTTAGGAGCCACCGGAGCATTAATGCTCATCCTTTTCGGGAACAGTCATCTTATGGGTGGCCATTTGCAGGGCAATCTGTTCATTGTGGCTAATATTACTGCGTGGAGTCTTTACCTGGTTATTTCCAAACCACTGATGGTAAAATATAATCCATTTGTGATGATGAAGTGGATATTCCTTTTCGGATTTATTGAAATACTGCCATTTACCATCGTGCCATCGATGCAACTAAATATCCTCACCATAGATGCATACACCTGGTTTGCATTACTTTACATTGTAATTGGAACCACTTTCCTGGCTTACTTTTTCATAACGTTTTCGCTGAAGCGACTTCCCTCCACAGTAATAGCATATTACACCTATCTGCAACCCGTGCTGGTGGCCGGAATTGGAATTATGATGTTTGCTGAAAAAATTTCGTGGGTGAAGATCGTGAGTGCGCTGCTGGTTTTTGCGGGAATTTATTTTGTAACAAGAAGAAGTAAAGTCTGAATATTTTGATTAGTATTGAATATCGAATTATAAACAAGCATAATAAAGTTGAAAATCATGAGGATTGCTTTCCCTAAATCCTAAAACCCAACCCCTGATCCCTTTCTAAAACATATGCCTGAACGGAAGCAACAACCAACCCAGAACCTTTTCGATCCGGGGGCGGCGCATCCAGCCTGCATGGTCGAAACTGAGGCAGTTGAGCATGGTTTCTTCCACATGATGTTGTATTTCTTCAACAATACCCTTGTGGGTTCCGAAAAGCATCACCTCATGCTGGTACCTGAAACTACGGTAGTCAATGTTTGGCGATCCTATGCCAAAAGTTTCGCCATCAACAAGTAAAAGCTTGGCATGCAGGTTACTAAGCGAATAAAAAAGCAGAGTAATGTTGTTTGCATAATAAAATCCCAGGTATTTGCTGCTGAGCAAATCAATAGAACGAACATCAGAATGCATCGGAAGAATTATTTTTACACTCACCCCCCGATTGGCGGCATCGGCCAGAATTTTCCGCATTTTATACCCTGGAAGGAAGTAGGGCGTTTCGATTATGATTTCTCTTTTCGCTTTGCTGAATAACCGTTCAAGCTTGGTTTTGATGCGCTGCCTGTAAATTGATGGCATATCTTCAACAAGCTCAAAATGATCCAGGAATCTGGACTTTTTATAGGTGAATTTATTAAAAATATATTTGTCATAAATCTTGTAACTTTCGAGAAATGAGCGTTTGAACATCATGGTAATACCGCCGGTAAACCTGATCATCGATTCGCGCCATTGCAGCGAATAACCCGTAATATTGGCCGATCCCATATAACTGATATGGTCGTCAATCAATAAAAACTTACGATGATTGCGTCTGTGATTCCTGGTGAAAAAGTCGAAAGTATATATGATTTTTCTGAAAAACCTTACTTCTCCGCCATGCGATAACAGTTCGCTGAAAAAAGATTCATCGTACGAAACGCCCCAGGAATCGAGGAGTAATTTAACGTGTACGCCTCTGATGGTTGCTTTTGTGAGTGCTTCACGAAAACGCAGACCAACTTCATCATTACCGAATTTATAAAACTCCAGATAGATATAGCGCTCTGCCTGATCGATATCACGCAGCATAGCTTCATAAAACAGGGGTGGTGCGCTGAATAATTTATGACTTGTAATATTTGCAGCGTGACGGTTCATGAAGGATGAAAATTTGGTAAGTCAAATGTAAGCTTTCTTTTAAAATCTATTGCCATGCTTTATAGAAAAAACGACTAATTGCTGCAATATGCAAAGGTTGTATCTTTGCGCATTCAAAACAGAACTATGATCAGATCAATGACAGGCTTCGGCAAAACTACGGCTAACCCGGGCGGACGCACAGTAAATATTGAGATTCGCACACTGAACAGCAAGCAACTCGACGTAAATACCCGGATACCATCGTTATACCGCGACAAAGAATCCGAAATAAGAGCTGAAATAAACCGGGTTCTCGAACGCGGGAAAGTTGATTTTATGATCACTCTAGATAGCGATGCTGATGCCGGTGATTTTGCAATCAACCGCCCTTTGGCAACAAAATATTATTCCGAAATCACTCAACTAGCGAAGGAACTGGGCTTAACAGTTGAAAATAATGTTATTTCAGATATACTAAAAATGCCTGATGTGATGAAAGCTGGTCGCGAAGCCCCTGATGAAACCGAATGGACTCAGGTGAAAACAGCAATCAGCGAAGCCCTTGCTTTAACGGAAACTTTTCGTATGGCTGAAGGCGAATTACTGGGTAAAGATATGATAAGCCGCATAAAGCTTATCCTTGATCTTCTTCTGAAAGTAGAACCTTTGGAAGGTGCGCGAATCGGCAACCTTCGCGACCGTTTCCAGCGCAACCAGGACGAATTTCTTGAAAAAACCACCAAGGTGGATAAATTCGACGAAAACCGCTTCGAACAGGAGATATTCTGGTACCTCGAAAAACTGGATATTACCGAAGAAAAACTGCGTCTGCGTAAGCATTGCGATTATTTTATAAATACGCTTAATTCATCCGAATCCAACGGTCGCAAACTTGGATTTATCACACAGGAAATAGGCCGCGAAATCAATACACTTGGATCTAAAGCATATGATGCCGAAATCCAGATGATCGTTGTACAGATGAAAGATGAGCTGGAGAAGATTAAGGAACAGGTGAGTAATGTACTCTAAGGTTTGAAGAGTTTGAAGGGTTGCAGAAGAGACGCGATTAATTGTGTTTCTGCTTTAAACCAACATGAAACTTGAAATAAGAAACAAATAAAAACTAAAATCAGTCTTATTTTGGATACTACCGGCCACGAAATGATTGTCGTCTCCGCTCCTTCCGGTGCAGGAAAGACCACCATTGTAAAACATCTGCTTCATATTTTTCCTCAACTTGGATTCTCGGTTTCGGCCACCAGCCGCAAGATGCGCGAAGGCGAATGTAATGGAAGAGAATATTATTTCATGTCGTCCGATAAATTCCGGTTAATGATTAGCGAGGAGAAACTTCTCGAATGGCAGGAAGTTTACCATGATAGTTTCTATGGTACACCGGTTTCGGAAGTGGAACGGATCACAAAAAACGGTCAATTCCCAGTTTTTGATGTAGATGTAGTCGGTGGGTTAAATATTAAGAAGATGTATGGCGACCAGGCTCTGGCAATTTTTATAAGGCCGCCATCGTTCGAAATTCTCGAAACGCGTTTGCGATCGAGGGCTACTGATAGCGAGGAAAGCTTACAGAAACGACTGAGTAAGGTAAAATGGGAGCTTTCGTTCGAAAAAAACTTCGACCACGTTATTGTTAACGACACATTGGAAGAGTCCTTTCGTGCAGCCGAATTGCTGGTGAAAGATTTTCTTGGTTTACAATCATAATTCATTTGCAGTATGAAAAAAACCGGTCTCTTATTTGGCTCATTTAATCCCATACATATCGGTCACCTGATGATTGCCGGCTATATGTATGAGTTTAGCGACCTGGCCGAATTGTGGTTCGTGGTTTCACCGCTTAACCCACTCAAGGAAAAACAATCTCTATTGGCTGATCATCACCGGCTGGAAATGGTTAACCTTGCTATTGATGACGACACCCGTTTCAGATCGTGCAATATTGAATTTAAATTACCAAAGCCTTCCTATACCATTCATACACTTACTTACCTCCAGGATAAATATCCCGATCGCGAATTTGTAATTATTTCGGGCACCGACATTTTTCCCACTTTTCACAAATGGAAAAACTGGGAGCAGTTGCTTGAGTTTTATAAATTTTACGTTTATCCCCGAAACGGCTCACAGGATCATGAGCTTACCAGGCATCCGTCGGTAAAAGTTTTTGATGCACCTAAGGTCGAAATATCTGCCAGTTTTATCCGCGAAGCCATACGCACCGGCAAAAATATGTCGTATTTCCTTCCCGAAAAATCATACAAGTATATCCGGGAAATGCATTTATACGAAAAATAAATGCAAAAACAGCTTACACTTCAGACTCAAAGCACCGGATTGCGAAATGTTTCAAAGCCTGTAAAGTCGTGGCCGGAGCTTCGATATATCCCATATGACCAACACCTTCGAGCAACAATATCTCGCTGTGCGAAGGAGCTATAGCCTGTTCCATAAGTTGCTTATATGGCATACGGCTATCCTGTTTGCCGAGAATAGATAAAACCGGAATTTTAGTGTGCATCAGGTAGTTGAGTTTGCCACTACGCTCGCTCATGCCCGAAAGTGCCGCAATAATTGCTTCCGGTGTCATGAGTGTTGCAATGTCCTGAAGTTTCCGGATTGCATCCGAATATTCGTTAACATGCACCTGGTCGAATAAATCAGGAATAAATTGCATGATGAATTTTTGCCGGTTTTTCTGCACAATATCAATAGTTCGACGGCGGTTTTGCCTGGCTTCGTCGCTGTCGGCATTAGAATGTGAATGGAAAAGCGTCAATCCTTTTACAATTTCATCATAATCCACTGCAAACTGCAATGCCACATATCCGCCCATGGAATGGCCGGCAATAACAGCTTTCAAAATATTTTCTGCTTTCAAAACTTCATTTACCGCTTCCGCCATGAGCTGCATAGTGTGTGTTTCGGCCAGCAATTCACTTTCGCCATGTCCGGGCAAATCAATTGAAACAACGGTAAATTCCTTTTGAAGTGCTATGGTAAAATCATCCCATATCGCTTTCGATTCGAGGAATCCGTGAAGTAGCACTAAGGCCGGACCACTTCCTGTAATTTGGTAACCTATATTTTTATTTTGAAACTGAACAGATTTTCCCATAGGAATTTATTTTGGAGTAAATCCTGTCTCCGTTTGGTGTACAGACATCCTGCGGATGTGCAGACACCAAACGGGTGTGCAGACACTTTAAATTTTATCAGCCATTGTTGTTTCAATTTCAGCAACAGTTTTAGGAATAGGCTTGCCCAAAACACGGTGTCCATCGGCAGTTACAAGGATATCATCTTCGATACGGATGCCACCGAAATCGCGGTATTCTTCAATTTTATCGTAGTTGAGGAATTCCTGGTATTTCTTTTCGGCTTTCCACATATCTGTAAGTTGCGGAATAAAATAAATCCCGGGTTCGTTGGTAATTACAAAGCCAGGCTGCAAACGACGTCCCAGGCGCAGGTAAGCTGTTCCAAACTGTTTGCTGGGTTGAATTTCTTTATCATAACCCACATGAATCTGACCGAGGCCCTCCATATCATGTACATCCATTCCCAGCATATGACCAAGCCCATGAGGAAGAAATAACGCATGAGCCCCGGCTGCAACAGCTTCTTTTACATCACCTTTCATCAGACCAAGATCCTTCAGACCACTTGCTATGGTTTCGCATGCAATTGTATGGCAGTCCTGGTAAAATGTTCCTGGCTTTGTTGCTGCTGCCGCGTTGAGGTTTGCATTAAGAACTATTTCATAGATTTCGCGCTGTTTCTGACTGAATTTTCCTCCAACCGGTACGGTGCGTGTTATATCACTCGCATAATTCAAGGCAGTTTCGCTTCCGGCATCCATTACCATCATGCGGCCTTGCTGCAAAATATTCTCGTGGTGGTGATTATGTAGTATCTGTCCATTTTGGCTAAGAATGATCGGGAATGAAACCGGACGACCGTGAGCAATCGAAATTCCTTCCATAGCACCTACAATTTCCTGTTCCTTGCGTCCAGGGTAAGCCATCCGCATACCGGTGGTGAACATATGCCATGCAGTTTCGATGGCAGTTTCAATTTCGGCAATTTCAATATCTGCTTTTATCGAACGAAGTTTAACAATGGCTTCGATCAGAGGTAAAGAAGCGTAATCGCGGATGCGAAGCGGGTTAAGTCCAAGTAAACCGCATACCTGAAGTGTGGTTTCGGCCCGGTAAGTCGAGGCAAAATGGACAGGTCGCCCTTTCTGAATGGCATTATTTATAAAAATGATTAGTTCACTGAGTGATGCGGTGCTCTTCACTCCGACTTTTGAAGCCAGGTCAATCACTTTGGGCTGGGGCCCCATCCAGATGATATCATCAATCCCGAAATCGTTTCCGAAAATATAATCAATGTCATTATCCACATCAATAATGCCAACGAAATCAGGATTTTCGAGTCCGAAAAAATAGGAGAAGTTACTGTCCTGCCTGAAAGTGTATGTATTGGCCACATAATTATAGGCCGCTTCGGTATTGCCCGGCAAGAGGATTATCCCTGAGGGAATCAGTTTACGTAATGCGTTACGACGTCCGGTATAAACTTGAGGATTGAACATGACTGAAAGAATTTAATTTTTGAAAATAGTTTTAAGTATTTGCTGCAAATATAGAGTTTTGGTACATCAGTTGTTAAACATATTAAATACGCAAATGTTAAAAATTGAATTAAATTTGTAGAATTAAAACCATAGAAGATGAAAAAGATTTTATTGCTCGCAGGATTATTCCTTGTATTGGCTTCAGCATCATTTGCACAAACCGCAGCCGAATGGAACAAACAAGGAGTGGATCATTCAAAGAAATTTGAATATAAAACAGCTTACGATTGCTTTACAAAAGCAATTGAACTGAAGACTGATTTTGCAGAAGCTTATTACAACCGGGCAACTGTATGGTTTCAATTGCC
>JBBSDG010000060.1:0-14995 GCA_038249635.1 Bacteroidales bacterium
GCCGTCTTTACCGTTTGCGCCGGCAGTACCCATAGGTCCTTCTTTGGTGCAAGCTGAGAAGATACTGGCTCCGATAAGCAGGAAGCCCATACCCAATACTAAGAGATTTTTTTTCATAGGTTGTTGATTTTGTTTTGTTTATGTTTGATTATTAGGGTTTCTTTTTAAATTTCAAATTCAGTTTTACCTGCGATTGAAATAACATGCAAATATGTTGTTATATATTTACATTTAGGAAAAATTAACAGTGATATATTCATGTGCATCGAAGGTAATTTTCCATTTTCTCATTGATATATGTCAACCATGAAATACAAGTACATATGATCGGCAATAACCTATGGAATTGGGGATTTAATTATTCATACAAAACCTTATGGCATTCGGAGCAGAATGCTGTTTTCCATTTCCCTCTGATTTCAACAGGATGAACAAATTCCATTGAATTGCCCAAAGCTACAGTCTGAACTTTTCCTGTTGGACCCTGTGCGAGGAAACTATGGCACATATCACAATTTCGCGATATGGTTTCGCCTGAGGCTGTTTTATGCCTGTCGGAATGACAACGGAAGCAACCATCCGATTCAAGATGTCCGATATGATCAAGATATCTGGATGCTTCAACTTTCATAAACGGGAAAACGTTTTTATCGTATTCACCTATTATGGCCGGAATAGCTTTGTTGATGCGTGACGAATATTTTGCCCAGACTTCCGGCTGCTCATCCTTATAATAGGTAGTTATCACATTTTTAATCTCGATATGCGCTGTATCTTTAGTGTTGTATGGCACTTTCAGCGCTTCCATGGCAGCCATTTTTATAAATGGAATATCCGTAGGAATTACTCCGGCAACCATGGCATTATCAACAAAATTGGGTGCCGAAAGGTATTTGTGTGAAGGCCTGTTATGACAATCCATACAGTCCATTGTTCTATGCTCAAGGCTGTCCATAGCTTTTTTGTCAAGCGGATTTTCCTCAACGGTAAATATTTTGACTTTCCCGGTTTTTAAATCTGTATATTTTACCCATGGGATGCTTTCGCGGTCTCTTGTTCCTGCTATATATTCAATTTTTATGTTTTTGTTGATATGCCAGTGAATACCTTCGGTAAGTCCTTTGGCACTGTATTGAGGGCCTATTTTCATGAGTAGCGAAGTGTTCCACTCTGTATTGGCGGAGTCAGTGAGATAGGAACGTAAATTCCTGAGTTTTTGGGAGTAAAATTTTTCAGGCCAATGGCATCTTTCGCAGGTTTCGCTGGCGGGCCTTAAATTACGCAACGGTGTTTCGATAGGAGTGGAGTATTTTTTAAATATGACCGAGTAAACCTGGTACAAGCCCGAAAGTTTGGATTTTACATACCATCCGGCTCCTTCGCCCACATGGCATTCAACACAGCGAACATTGGCGTGCGACGAGTGCTGGTAAGCCGTGTATTCGGGCTCCATTACTTTATGGCAAAGCTCGCCGCAAAATTTTACGGACTCGGTATAATGAAATGCCTGGTAGCTTCCCATGGCCGTGGCAACCAGTAAAACGAGGGAAATAATAGAGATTCTCACTATGGCCGTCCGGTTAATTTTGTTATTCAAATCCAGGATAGGCCATTTTTGCGATTCCGGCAATTGACCTTTCATTTTTTTTCTATTGATTAGTATCCCAATTGGAATCATCAACAGCCCTAACACCATAAACGCCGGCGAAACAATGAAAGTGAATAATCCCATGTATGGATTATTCCCGGATGAAAGCATAGTGAAAAGAAAAAGTAATATTATGACTATCAGGCTATTGACTGCCAATAGAAAACCAGTGATTGTTATCCAGTTATATGCATTTCTTGGCATTTTCATAGTAAGCGGAATTAGATTTTGTTCAACTAAGTAGATAGATACCTATATATATAGTTGAAACAAAAGTAGGGATTAATATTAAAAAAGTAATGGGTATATGCTATTTGTATAAAGTCTTAATAGCAATTAAAAAAACTCATTTTGTTCCTTTTTTGCTGTGAAATTCCGGTAATATATAAAGTGGCTGATTTGGTCGTATTCCGGAATATTTTAAAATCGGATATTAGTAAAGTTGTAACATTAACTGTTGAGTTACCTGAAATTGTTTTTATAAAAATCAGTTCATAAAAAAAGGTGTCCGCTTAAGAACACCTTTGATTTTTTAAAAAATATAAATTATTACAAGCCCTTGATGTATGCAATAAGTGCCCACCTGTCGGCCTCGTCGGTTATTTTCTTTTCAAAATTCGGCATTTCGTCGCGCCCCACTATCGACTGGAAGTAAACATCACCATTAGCCTGAGCTTTAAACTTTGCATCAGCAAATGAAGGTACTATTGTTTTTAAAGAAACTGATTTTGTTCCATCACCCAATCCTTTAGTGCCATGGCACGATTTGCAATGTTGGGCGAAGAGTGCTTTCCCGGTTGAGTTTATTTCAGGATCGCCAGCTTTAACGGTACTCTTCATAGCTTTGTACTTTGGCGGAATTACCCAGGCTGGGCCAGCTTTCTGAGCCATAACAATGTTGGCTGTAAGGAAAATGATTGCTGTAAAAATTACAGCAGCAAGCCTGTTTGACGTTTTCATATTCAGTGGATTTAGGTTAAGAATAAATGTGATTCATTTTCTATTTCAAAAGTAGTAAAAATATCCTTAGTTTTATAGGTCATCATAAAAATATAATTAGATATATAGATGTGATTTGATTTGGTTAAATTGATCTGCCAGTTACTTCCGGCCATAAGGCAAAAAGCAGGCGAATACCGGAAACTATCAGGATAAACAGCCTGCATTGGCCGGCATTCCTTTGACATCGGTTACTGAAACAAATTTTTTTTGCCAAACAATGCACAATTGATTGTTAATGAGTTATTACCAATACGAAATGGAAAAGGCTGCCTTAGTAAGAGGCAGCCTTAGCTTTATGAGTGAGGTTTTTGATTGATATAAATCTAACAATCAATCTATCGAAATTTTGTTGGTTTAATGCGTTTCGTGAAAACCATTGATCATGCTCTTGAAATTGCTTACAAATGTTGCCCCAATGGTACAGAAATACACATGTACAAACATAAAAAAGGAGACAAAAAAGCCAATTATAACGTGAAAAAAGTCAGTGACTTTTAGTCCGCTACCGCCAAAAAATTTGGTCAAAATAATTTCAGGATATAGTAATGCCCAACCTGTTATGATTACGATAGGCACAAGCACAAACATGGCTGCTACATAAGTAAACTGTTGCAACGGATTGAATTTGCTGTCTTTAGTAACGGGGAATGGAGTTGGCTCATGTTTAAATATACCAAAGGTGTAATACGTAAATTGTTTTATCAGTCTGGGGATTAAACCTTTAAGGCTCAATTTGTAAAACCGGCCATTCGGGGTAGTAAAAGTTCCGATCACAAAAACCATATAATTTACAGTGAGTATTATGCCGCTTATGTTGTGCATTTTTACCGCAATATCGAAACGTATAAACGGATTGGCCGGATTAGTATATTGCATACTTATACCGGATATGACTAAGAGTATGATTAAGATGGCATTTAAGGCATGCCAAAGCCTGATCCAGACAGGATAGAGATATATTTTTTGGGACATTATTTTTTACGTTTTATGATTCTCAATGATGCATGAATTAGAATACCGGCTGCCACACAACCAAACATGATAAGACTTATCAAACCAAGGTAGTAATTACGGTTAGCACCTATTACATAGCCCTCGTTCATGATAACTCCATTATAAAAACCGGCTTTGCTGCGAGCTTCCTTTACTTTGTATTTATAAAGCGAAGCCATTAGTATTGAGTTGGTCGAATGGCACTCAACACACCTGCGGACGGCTTTTGCCTTGGGCTGTATATTATGCGCCACAAGTAGTGAATCGTTGGTGCGGGCATGGCATTCGATACATCTTACACTTTTAAAATGCAACGCCTGGTTTGGCAGCCATTGATGTTTTTGAATTATATTCGGATTCACCTTATCCGTAAGCATCTGGTATTTGGTAATATCAGCGTGACAGTTCAAACAAATAGCATTGTCGTAGGCTACAATATCTTTGATTTTATTTTCGGAACGGGCATTTATTTTATAGGAATGGGGATTGTGGCACATCCAGCAGTTAAAATCTTCGCCGTGTTTTGTTGAGTGTACACTGGCCTGATATTCAGATTCTATTTTCTCGAACTGGAATTTCGCATATTTTTCGTCGCCACCATGGCAATCAATACAGGCATATTTTGTTTCCATCCGAAGGCGTCCCGGGTGAGGGAATGTATCGTAATCTGCGGAATGGCAGTCGATACATTTAAAGGTCTTATGATTTGATTCGGCAAACTGGCTACGATTGATAATGGTTTCGATATACATTCTCCTGGTAACCTCCGTGCCTGATTCGGAGTTAATATATTTGTATTTTGACTGCCCGTGGCATTTCAGGCACTTTTCGTTGAATTTAGCATTTTCAGCTTTTTTATTGTTTTGCGCATTTATTGAAACGGATGACAATAAAATAAGCATGAAAGCCATAATGAAATGTACAGGGATTTTCCGCATACGGCGTATAAAAAGTGAAGTCATTATTTTTTTTAAAAAAGTTAGCAGACAGGAGTTGTAAGGGCAAAAAAAAAGAAAAAGGGTGTTCAGAATTTGACCGGAACACCCTTTTTGTTGACAACTTATTTTTTCATGGTACGGATGTAACCAATAACGGCCCATCTGTCAGCTTCGTCAGTAATTTTCTTTTCGAAGTTAGGCATTTCTTCGCGGCCGATAAACGACATGTAATAAAGATCGCCATCAGAATTAGCCTGGAATTTAGCGG
The DNA here is from genome assembly GCA_038249635.1 of Bacteroidales bacterium. Lineage (GTDB taxonomy): Bacteria > Bacteroidota > Bacteroidia > Bacteroidales > UBA4417 > UBA4417. The sequence continues at coordinate 4,850 of JBBSDG010000060.1, forward strand.
TTGAAAAATCGCCGGTGCTGGTTTTCAGGTTTGCAGCTTTTGGGCCATCGCCTAAGCCTTTGGTTCCATGGCATGATTTGCAATGTTTGTTGTAAGTTTCTTTACCAACAGTGTTGATAGAAGCATCTCCAGCTTTAACAGTGCTCTTCATAGCTTTGTACTTGGCAGGAACTGTCCATGGACCGCCGGCCTTTTGAGCCATAGCCATATTGGCTGTTACAAAAATAATGGCTGTGCAAATAATTGCGATAAGTTTAATTGAGTTTTTCATTTTGTTTTTTTTATTGGTTTTTTTTAATTGATGCAAAAAGCATTCCAAAAGTAATGTAATTTGAATTAGAAATTCCAAAGGCGTGTCATATTAAAGCCTATAAGGATTCCGCCATTGAAGAAATCATTTTTATTCCACATGGTGCTTTCCTGAGGCAAAATACCCTGTGCTGATGCAACATAGATATGAAAAGCGTGGGAACTGGTTGCAATTTCGATACCGGCACACAAATTTGGCTTATCATATATAACTGTTGTTGCAGTGGGATCTTTCTTGAAATCATACAGCGATTTTATGTCCAAAGGAAAGTCACCTGATAACACAATTGACATTTGCGGTGAGAATTTATACCTGCCTGCAAATGATACCGAAACTCTGTCGTGGTTGTAAACTGAATCAACTCTGTTGTAATGCGTAAAAGCACCACCTGCCTGTAAGGAGAACTGATCGTTGAACCTGCGTGAAACAAGCAATTGGGTGTAATACGACATCCTGTTGCTGAATTTATAAGTCGAAGAACCATCGGCAGCAGGATTTTGGTCCCATTTGGTGTCTTTACTTCCGTCAATTCCTATTACCTCATAAACCACAACGGTTACAGGGATGCTGTTCGAGCGGGTTTGCTCAATTAGTTTGTATTTAAGTTGTACATCCGTCATTTTATTGAATTTCATAGTACCTGCGCCAATCATTAATTTTTTGGTGAGGCTGTAATTTAGCCCAATACGAATGTTGGCAGCGCCATAAATTCCTGCAAGATCAAAGTTGTCATCTTTTGTATCTATTATGCCGAAACGATGCTGAAGCACAAATTCGAGTGTTTTTGCTGAATACATTGTGGTAGTAGCTGCATCGAACAGCAAACCACTTTCGAATGCCGGACGCACTGGCTTATCAACAGGTTTCTCCTGAATCGTAGTATCTGCTGTAGCTTCTTCCTGTGCAAATGTTGTAGTTTGCACTGTTACAAGGGCAAAAAGCGTAAGAACGCTAAATCTTAGTGTTTTATATATTTTTTTCATTATTTTCTATTTTTACTAATTATAGATCACCTTAATTATTTTTAGCTCCGGCAAAAATCCAGCGATACACAAGTTGTCTTTCGGCAGGAGTGGCATAGGATGCCATACTTCCACCTGTGTTAATGTCTGTATAAAAGGAACTGGTTTCAGGGTTTCCGGCAGTTACACTGCTTGGGACAATAGTTGAATAGGATTGACCTGTTAAAAGGTTTGGGGCAATGCTCCCACCATGACAGCTCACGCATTTAGCTGTAAAAAATGGCTGTATGTCCTGTGCGTAGCTGATGGTATCATTAGCAGGAGGAGTAGGTACAGGAGGTGCTGGCGTTATAAAATCGTATTCGCAGGCAGTAAGCAGGATAAGTAGGGTGCCCGACAGGAATAATAATCTGAGAAGTCTTTTTTTCATTTGTACTATTTTTTAGGTTTTTATGACAGACATAATGGCTTTGATTGAAACAAAACTAATGATTTATTTTACAATGCAAAGGAATAGTTTTAATATGAAATAGTGCTTATTTTAAATATGATTGTTTGGCAATAATATTTTGATACTTATCAGTCGATATATTGATATATGTCATTATCTTTGTACACAAATATGAAGGTTATTCCAGTGATTGTGAAAGCAATGATACCTGGCAGAAAATCTTATTTTTCAGTTTAATTTTAAACTTTCCAATGTGAACCAATACACTCAATATATAAAAGGATGTACTTCATGTAAGGATAAGGCTGATATATTCTCATGCCTTTGCCAGACGGAGCTTGACCAGATAGATGAGAAGCGGATAGAAGTGCATTTTAAGGCCGGTGAACTCATTTTTAAACAAGGTACTCCGAATATGCATTTTCTGTGTTTAACACAAGGTAAGGTTAAAACATATATTGAAGGGTATAATGATAAAAACCTGATATTGAGTATAGTTAAGCCGGTTGAGTATATTCTTGGTCCTGGTATTTATGCCGATCAGATGCATCATTTTTCGGCTATGGCTATTGAAGATTCTGTTGCCTGCCTTGTTGACCTGGTTACATTTAAATCGCTTATCCGCAACAATGCAGATTTTGCCGAAGATTTTTTGCGTAAAGTAAGTTTACAATCTATTTATAATTACGAGCTTTTTATCAGCCTTACGCAGAAACAAATGCCTGGCCGTATTGCCGATGTGCTGCTGTATCTGAAAGATAAGGTTTATGACAAGAATCCTTTCCATACCACACTTTCGAGGCAGGATCTGGCTGATATGTCGGGAATGTCGAAAGAAAGTGCGATACGCATATTACGCGAATTTAAAGACGAAGGCATAATACAGGTAAGTGGTAATGATTTCGAGATTTTAGATGCAGAGCATTTGATTAAGATTAGCCAGACGGGTTAGGGATTGAAGGGTTTCAGGCCGCTGAGCGGAGCCGAAGCGAAGGGTTTCAGGCCGCTGAGCGGAGCCGAAGCGCAGAGTTACTGGCCGCTGAGCGGAGCCGAAGCGCAGGGTTTCGGCAGGTGACATCATTCTATGGTTATACAAATGTTTTACAACTCTTCAAACTTTTCAACCCTTATAAACATTTCACTCCAATTACTATTTATGGTTCCTGTTTTCCTATTTCCCTGTTAACTTTTAACTGTTTCAATATTAGCTCCTGCTTATGCGTTCCATCCTTACCCGCACCGTTTTATTAGTTTCGTTTGTTAGTTTTTTTACGGATATAGCCAGTGAAATGCTTTACCCGGTAATGCCGGTTTATTTACAGTCCATTGGTTTTTCGATTCTGCTAATTGGCATTCTTGAAGGTCTGGCTGAGGCCACAGCCGGACTGAGTAAAGGATATTTCGGAAATTATTCGGATAAACTCGGAAGCAGGGTGCCTTTTGTTCGCTGGGGATATACGTTGAGTGCCATCTCAAAACCTATGATGGCTCTATTCACCTTTCCGTTATGGGTATTTTTTGCCCGTACGCTCGACCGGTTGGGCAAAGGTGTGCGAACAGGTGCCCGCGATGCTATGCTCAGCGACGAATCCACAAAAGAGAATAAAGGAAAAGTCTTTGGATTTCACAGGACTCTCGACACAGCCGGTGCCGCAGTCGGTCCTTTTGCAGCCTTAATTTATCTGTACTACTTTCCGGGACAGTACAAATGGCTTTTTATCATCGCAGTGGTTCCGGGTATTATTGCCATTATGCTTACTTTTTTATTGAAGGACAAGCAAAAAAGTATAGTGGAAAAGAAATCGCCGGGTTTTTTCTCATTCCTTTTATACTGGAAACAATCGTCAAAACATTTTAAACTACTTGTTGTCGGTTTGCTGGCTTTCACTTTGTTCAACAGTTCGGATGCGTTCCTGCTGCTTTCGATCAAAAGCAAAGGATTTTCGGATACCTATATGATAGGTATGTATATTTTTTACAACTTGGTATATGCTTTGCTTTCATTTCCGATAGGGATATTGGCCGACAAATTTGGGCTTGCCCGAACGCTGATTATAGGACTTTTTGTATTCGCAATTGTTTATTCCTTCATGGGGTTTGCTTTGCTTACCTGGCAATTTATTGTACTTTTTGCACTTTATGCTTTGTATGCAGCATCCACCGAAGGCGTTTCGAAAGCACTTATCAGCAATATTGCCGATAAAGATAAAACTGCCACAGCCATTGGTTTTTATACCAGTTTTGCAAGTATTTTTACTATGCTGGCCAGCAGTCTGGCAGGTTTGATATGGTACACCTTGGGAATGAAAACTATGTTTCTGGTTTCAGGAGCAGGAGTGATGGGAGTTGTAATTTACCTGGTTGTGGTTCAGAGAATTATTTTTCAGAAGAAGATTGCATAGGGTTTGAAGAGTTTGACACTTCGACTTCGCTCAGTGTAACAGTTTGAAGAGTTTGACACTTCCACTTCGCTCAGTGAAACAGTTTGAAATGTTTGAAGGGTTTGGTGAGTCCTAATTCAATTGTTCACTTGTTCAATTGTTTTAATATTTTCATCCGGATCAATTAATTACCCCAAGTCTTTCAACTCTAGGCACTTTAGACATTTTAAGTATTTTAATCACTACTTTTTTACCCCAATCTGGTATATCCCGTCGCAATAGAGTAAGTTTGTAGAATGAAATTCCGATCACTTATTATACTCTTTCTGCTGATATTTACATCATTAGCAAAGCTGAATGCGCAGATTACCATTCCACAAGGCTACTTTTCGTCTCCTCTTGGCATTGGCCTGTCAATGACAGGTTCATTTTCTGAAGTCCGTCCGAACCACTTTCATTCAGGAATAGATTTTCAGGTTCAGCAAAAAGAAGGCTTACCCGTTTATGCTGTGGCTGATGGCGTAATATCGCGGATAAAGGTTTCACCTTTTGGATTTGGAAATGCATTGTACATCGATCATCTGAATGGATTTACTTCGGTGTATGCCCATCTTAAAGGATATAATGATACAATAACCCAATATGTTTGGATCAATCAGTACAAGTTTAAAAGTTTTGAAGTTGACTTGTTCCCGAAAATTAAAAAAGATATAATTTTTGTAAAAAAAGGACAACTGATAGGTTATGCCGGCAATTCCGGATCTTCAGGTGGAGCGCATTTGCATTTTGAATTACGGAATACCAAAACTGAACATATAATTAATCCATTGCTCTTTGGGTTTAATATTACTGATCCGTATCCTCCTATTATCGATTTTATTAAAATTTACCCGGAAGATGAAAATAGTTTTGTAGGATCAGTAAGCGAAGCCACCCGTTTTAACCTGCGAAAAAGCGGCAGCCGTGAATACCGTCTTGCCACAAAAGATACGCTGTCGGCATGGGGTAATATTAGTATTGGTGCCCAGGCTTTCGATTTTAATCAAAGTCAAAGCAATCGCAACGGCTTTTACAGCATGAAAATGTATATGGATGGGCTTGTATTTTTTTCGATGGTATGCGATAGTTTTGCTTTCGACGAAAGTCGCTATGTAAATGCTTCTATTGATTATCCTGCTAATTACAACCTTGGTAACCGGATAGTGAAATCGAAAAAGCTTCCGGGGAATCGGTTGAGTTTCCTCAAATCGGATAATGCAAATGGAATTCTGACATTGACTGATGACAAATCACATGAAATAGTTATTGCCGTTGCTGATGTTGCCGGCAATACAGTTAGCCTGAGGTTTTGGCTGAAGCTTAAAAAACCTGTTGAATCTTTGCAAATAACTGCTATTGCTAATGCTGATTCAACCACGTTATTCAGATATAATAAAGTAAATAAATTTGAAAATAATGAAATGAAGGTTGAGATACCTTACGGAAGTTTATATGATAACGTGTTCTTTAGGTATAGGAAATCACCAGGGACTTCTACAATGTTTTCAGATATACATTACCTTCACGATGCTGAAGTCCCGTTGCAGAATAAGCTCAGAGTATCGGTAAAAGCTACCAAACTGCCGCAGAACCTGCGATCAAAAGCTTTACTGGTACGAATTGACAGAGATGGTAAGCGCAGCCCTGCCGGTGGTGCTTTCGAAAACGGATATGTAACAACCACGACAAATATGTTTGATGGATATGCTATAGTTGTGGATACTATCGCCCCAGTTATAAAGCCATATGCCGAAAACAGCAAGAGTAATGCCAGCCTCAGGTTTACAGTTTCCGACAATTTTTCAGGAATAAAGGAATATAAAGGAGAAGTTAACGGACAATGGGCGTTGGTGGAATGGGATCCCAAAAACAAGCTTATGATTTATCGGTTCGATAAGGTTGCTCAGCCTGGCAAAAACACATTCACACTTTTTCTGGAAGATGAGAAAGGGAATAAGAACAGATATTCGACTACATTTACCATGTAAGGTTTAAGAGGTTGTAATAGTTAATGGGGAAACGGAAAATGGCAATGACGATTTGACGACTGCACGAACGTATGACTGCACGATGGCACGATGGCACGACTGTACGAACGCACGACTGCACGATGGCGCGACTGCATGATGGCATGACTGCACGAACACAATGGCACGACTGCACGACTGGACGATGGCACGACTGCACGACTGCACGATGGCACGACTGGACAACTGCACGACTGCACGACTGCACGACTGCACGACTGCACGATGGCACGACTGCACGATGGCACGAATGCTCGATGGCACGACTTCACGAACTTGAAAATGCATAAATTTTGTGACAATTGTATAACAACCTTATAACCAGCTTAATTCTCTAAAAAATTCAATTCTCTAAAATATCAATCCTTTTAAACAAAAAGTTATGACATTTCAACTTCCATCATTACCTTATGCGCCCAACGCTTTGGAGCCGGTTATCAGCGCACGTACCATCGAATTTCATTATGGTAAACACCATCAGACTTATGTTACCAAGCTCAATGGCCTGGTACCTGGCACAGATTTCGAGAATTCAACACTCGAAGCAATTATTCTGAAAGCCGAAGGCGGAATCTTTAACAATGCTGCCCAGGTTTGGAATCACACCTTTTACTGGGAAGGTTTTTCGGCTCGCCGCGGAACTGCTCCTACAGGTAAACTGCTCGAAATAATCATACGTGATTTTGGTTCTTTCGAGGCATTTACAACAAAATTCAACGAGGCTGCCGTTAACCAGTTTGGCTCAGGCTGGGCATGGCTTGTGCAGAATGCAGCCGGTAACCTGGCAATTGTATCCACAGGAAATGCTGCAAATCCTATGCGCGATGGTTTAAAACCAATCCTCACATGCGATGTTTGGGAACATGCCTATTATTTAGATTTCCAGAATCGAAGGCCGGATTACTTAAATGCTTTCTGGCAGTTGGTAGATTGGGATGTTGTAGCAGGAAGAATCGGGTAATTCACTGTTGCTAATGGAGTGGGAGAAAGGGAGAAGGGGAGGCACGGAGATGGGGAGAGTGAGAGATGGGGAGACACGGAGATGGGAAGACACGGGGATGGGGATACACGGAGATGGGGAGACACGGGGATGGGGAGACACGGAGATGGGGAGACACGGGGATGGGGAGACACGGGGATGGGGAGACACGGGGATGGGGAGACACGGAGAAGGAGAGACAGGGAGAAGAGATTGGGAGAAACGGAGAAGGAGAGACAGGGAGAAAAAAGCCTGATTATTTAGGGCAAAGCTAAAAGGTCGTTTAAACTAAGGGCCACTGGAATATTTTTAACACTTCAAGCATCTCATTTTCAGACAAGAGAGTAAAAATCGTAATGTCTTTTTGATAATGTCTCTCCACATCCCTGGATACCATGTCTCTGAGTTTACTTGTCCCCAAGTCTCCATTTCTCCCTGTACCCAAGTCCCCCTGTCTCCATGTCCCCAAGTCCCCTTGTCCCCATTTCTCCCTGTCCCCAAGTCCCCAAGTCCCCATTTCTCCTTGTCCCCAAGTCTCCCTGTCCCCAAGTCTCCCTGTCCCCATTTCTCCATGTCCCCATGTCCCCATTTCTCCATGTCCCCATGTCCCCATTTCTCCATGTCCCCAAGTCCCCTTGTCCCCATTTCTCCCTGTCTCTATTTGTACGAAGCATTAGATTTGAATGAAACCTACAGCCGGCTGATTAAATAGCCGGCTTTTTTTACGCTTTCCATTATCTCATCAGTGATATCTCCGGCGGCTTCAACCTGCAGCACTTTATCTGTACTTTCGAGGTCAACCGACCATTTTTCTATTTTATTCAGGCTTTCGAGTCCGGGTGTAATTGCCTTAACACAGCCGCCGCATTTCAGACTTGTTTTAAATCGTAGTGTTTCCATTTTATTAAAAGTTATTTTTGTAAAAGTAGTTGTCTGTATTAAAGTGCTTTTGTAATTTATGATATCTTGTTAACAATCATGCAGTTCGCATAGTTTACCGCCTGGTTCAATTTCGATGGTTGAATGTGCAAAACCTTCTTTTTCAAGGAAATTACGTACTTCGAGTTTTACTGTTTCAGTTTGGGAAACCGTCATTTCAGCATCAACACTTACATGCAGAGAAGCAATGTTGTACGATCCGTCCATGGTCCAGAAGTGCATATCATGAATATCAATAATACCATTAATTGCAGCAAGATTGGTTCTGAAATAATCTACCTTTTCCTTGGATGGCGTTGCCTGCATAAATATCCGGAACGTTTGCCGCATATTACCGAAAACTCTAAAGAGAATAAAGGCTGTGATGATCAATGACAGGAGAGGATCGAGTATCGGAACATGGTAAAATTTCATAACAATACTGGCAATCAGAACGGCCACCCAGCCCAGCACGTCTTCGAGGAAGTGAATTGAAATCACTTTCTCGTTTTGAGTTTCCCCTTTATGTAACCTGAACATCGCCAATCCGTTGATAATAATACCAACTATGGCAAGGTACATCATGCCCTGGGTATGAACTGGTTCAGGAGTGATTAGCCGGGGTATTGCGTTGAAGATAATAATTACAGATCCGATCAGCAGAATTACAGCACTGGTTGTAGCCCCAAGCAGCGAATATCTTTTGTATCCGTAAGTATAAACATTATCCCTGCGTTTGGCTGAATATCGTTGAAAATAATACGCCAGTCCCAATGCAGCAGAATCACCCAGATCGTGGAAAGCATCGGATAATATGGCAATACTGTTAGTAAAAATCCCCCCGGCAATTTCGACCAAAGCAAATAAAGCATTCAGCCAGAAAGCCAGTTTCAGGTTGGATTCTGCCTCGTGATTGTGGGTATGGCTGTGGTGATGATCGCTCATTTTTTATGTTTCAAGGATTGATGGGATTAATTAATGGGATTGAAGGGATTGATGGGATAGATTGATGGGATTGATGAGATTGATTGATGGGATTGATGAGATTGATTGATGGGATTGATGGGATTGATGGGATTGATGAGATTGATGGGATTGATGAGATTGATTGATGGGATTGATGGGATTGATGGGATTGATGGGATTGATGAGATTGATTCTATTGACAACTTTATGATAATTGTTTGACTATCTTCTTTTAACGGTTTTCCATTACCTATTTTCCATTAACTATTCCCCATTAACTCTATTCTTTTCAACCTCAAACTATTAAGTACTACAGTCACCGAACTCATGGCCATAGCAGCTCCGGCAATCATCGGGCTTAAAAGAAATCCTGTGGCTGGATAAAGCGCACCGGCAGCAATTGGAATAGCGATTACATTGTAGAAAAACGCCCAGAAGAAATTCTGCCTGATGATGCGAACCGTTGCTTTCGATAGGCGGATGGCTTGCGCAACTACTCTCAGATCGCCTTGCATAATAATGATTCCTGCACTATCAATAGCTATATCCGATCCTGTAGCCATAGCAATTCCAAGATCGGCTTCGGCCATTGCCGCTGAATCATTTATGCCGTCGCCTACCATGGCGACTTTAAACCCTTTTTGTCGCAGATCTTTAACAAAAAGGTTTTTATCCGCAGGAAGCACACCTGCAAAATACTTATCGATTCCGGCTTTCTCAGCCATAACTGATGCAGTTTCTTCCTTGTCGCCAGTGAGCATATATACTTCGATTCCTTCTTTTTTTAAATTTTGTACCGCCTCCAGCGTGCTTTCTCTCAATGTATCTTCTATGGAAAAGCTGGCAGCGATTTCATGATTACATGCAAAAAAGACTGAGTTTTCGTCGCCGGATCCTTCGGGTAGAAGTATCCCGTTTTCGTCCATAAGCGTTTTGTTCCCGACCAGGCAGCTATAATTAAGGTATTTGCCCTTGACACCTTTTCCGGTAATATCTTCAAAATTTTCGACAGGGAGCATAGGTAAGCCTTCAAAAAGTGAAGCAATTGCATATGCCAAAGGATGACCCGAGCGTTTTTCGAGCGAAAACAGGATTTGTTTTAAAATCTCATCA
>JBBSDG010000061.1:0-14967 GCA_038249635.1 Bacteroidales bacterium
ACCGTTCAGGAGACTGAGGTTGATTTTATCAATCTCGCAAGAACTTTTTGGAATGGCAGGAAAGTAATTGGCAAATTCATTGTGCTTTGCGTTTTCATCGGATTCTTTGTGGCAATCCTGATTCCAAATGAGTTCACCGCTTCGTCGACAATGGTTCCACAAGTTTCGGATCCTAAATCAAAATTGGCAAGCCTATCGGGGGGTATGTCAGGCCTTACCGGACTAGCTGCTATGGCCGGAATAAGTTTAAATACAGCAACAGGTTCAGAATTATCCCCCAGAACCTACTCAAGTATTATTACAAGCGTTCCGTTTCAATTGGAGTTGATGAAAACTTCCCTGAATTTCGAAAAACTTGATTCGCAGGTAACGCTATATGATTACTACACGAAAATTAGATTTGACAATCCATTTTTAAAGTATACAATTGGACTTCCTTCATTAATTGTCAAAACAATCAAAGGAGAAAAGAAAAACAAATTCAATACATTAAAGGCTAATCCTTTATATGTTCTTACCGAAAAACAAATAGAGGTACAAAAAATCATTGAAGAACAGGTTGGAATATTTGTAAACGATAAAGACGGATTTGTTTCGCTTAGTTGCTCACTGCCGGAGGCTTATGCATCCGCTCAATTAGCTCAAAATGCACAGAAGCTGTTACAGCGCTACATCACAGAGTTTAAAATCGAAAAGGCGAGGCTAGATGAGGAATTCGTTCAACAAAGATTTGACGAGGCAAAAATAAATTATCGGGCAGCACAACAACAGCTAGCAGCATTTCGTGACCGCAACAGAAACGTATCCCAAGCCGTCGCGAAGACAGAAGAAGAGCGATTAAACGGAGAATATACTTTAGTTACAGGAGTTTACTCTGAATTAGCCAAAAAATTGGAACAAGCTAAAATTCAGGTCAAAGAAGAAACACCTGTATTTACTATTATCAAACCAGTTTCAGTCCCTGTTGAGAAATCACGTCCGAACAGACCACTCATCCTTGCTATTTCTGCGTTTATTGGACTGATCGCAGGCACTGTCCTCGTTTTAGGAAAAGACTTTATGATACAAACCCGAATCAAATGGAGAGGAACTAAACTATAAATAATCAAACGATAAGCACCATTTAAACAAAGAAAAATGATCAAATCCGGCTACGTAGGATTTCTGATATTTGTAAGCATGATGATCGTTTTTTTCATTCTTCCCGATCCGGAAGGTTTGCAAAAACCGTTCAGAGTTCTTATGGGGTTGTCATTTGTCATCATTTATTTTGCACTGTTAATTAAAAAAGAGATCAGCAGCATTACAATCTGGCCAGTATTAATAGGAAGTGGATTGGTCGTTTTGACGGTTTTAAGAGGGACAATACAGACCTCTTTTATTAATGCTTACCTCTGCCTTTTCGGGCTGCTCTGTATGCCAACGCTGTTTTTCAAGTTGTCAACCATGCGCCTGACCAATTTGAAATACATTCATGTACTGGCCGTCCTCTCGATTCTTATTCAGTTTATGGTATTTTCCTCTCAGGACGGACGGCCAAGATTGGCTTACGAAATCGGTTTGTCTGGAGCGTATCTATTCCTTTTCTTTATTGCTTCCGACATTTTAAATTACAAGTACGGCAAGCTTTTGGTGGTTGTGCTCTCTTTATTCACACTAACACGACTACTTGTATTCAGTATTGTACTCTTTTATATAGTAAAGTACACAAAAAAATATTTTCGCTCCTGGTTGGAGAAGATAAATGTAATCCGCATAATCATTATCACTTATGTGGTCTTCTCAGCTTTTTCATTGTGGTACATTGCCAACATAAAATCTCAAATCGCTTATGAAACCGGGATCAGCCGCTTAGTCAACGTTAATGACGGCTCGAACGAATTGCGCTTTTTTGTCAATACCTTGGTAATAGGCACTATTTATTCGTCTCCACTAGATCCTAAAGTGTTGTTCGGATTCGGGCCTGTAGAGAATTTTATCAATACCAAAGACTCACAGGTCATGCCCCACAATGAACTCTTTGATTCAATCGTTCAATTCGGGCTTCTTACAGTTTTTTTCTTTGCTTTTGTCTCGTTGCCGATTTTTAATAAAGTAACCTCTTATGCCAACATTGAATACCTGATTCCAATCCTGTTTAATACCCTTGTCCTTTGGCTTCGCTACTTACTAATCCCCAGTTTTGAAATGCTGTTCATCCTATTTTTGCTCAATATCGTCTATCAAAGAAACATCGAAAAATGCCAGTAACATGAAATGCAAAAGTAATTTGCTATTCATAATCAACATATTACCTCACTAAAATTCATAATATCTACGTTTTGGAACAACTGAATGTCACATTTCTGATAACTGATTTCCATTTTGGAGGAGGAGGAGAAAGGGCGGTTGCTAATTTAGCAAACTATTTTACTACGACATTGAACTATCATGTTGAAATAATTTCATTTCACAGACAGAAAACGAGTCCGGTTTATTATCTTGACAAGAATATAGAAATCAAATATCTGAATGTTGATCAGGAACCAACAAACAGTATTTCAAATGTTTATTCAAAATTAAAGACTTACAAAAGGCTCAAAGCTTACCTAAATAATAATTACAGAAAATCTATTATCATAAGCATAGGCCCTTATGCAAATATATTCTTAGCATATATCAAGCGAACAAATATTAGAAGGATTGGATATGAGCAAAACTCCTTTAAATCAGTCAATTTCTTATGGTCCTTCTTTCGCAGAATTTCATATAAACATTTAGACGCTACAATATCTTTAACTGAAAAAGACTTTAGCTTATTAAATCAGATTTCAAGCAAATGTTTTGTAATTCCCAATACAAGATCATTTTCAGTTAATATTAACCGGAAAAATAATAAACAAATATTAGCGATCGGAAGACTATCCTACCAAAAAGGATATAATTACCTGCTTGATATATTCGAGAAGCTCTCGAAACATATACCTGATTGGAATTTGCGTATTGTAGGCGATGGTCCGCTTCATGATTGGTTAATAAATGAAATACAAAAAAGACGTCTTCAAAATCGGATAAGCTATATTCCTTTATCAGAGAATATTGCAGATGAGTATTTAAATTCCTCCATTTATTTAATGACTTCCAGGTTTGAAGGATTACCATTGGTATTATTAGAGGCACAGGCATTTGGACTCCCTATAGTAAGTTTTGATTGCGATACTGGACCCAGCGACGTAGTGAATGACGGATCAGACGGGTTTTTAGTAGATCTCTATGATGTTGATACAATGATAAAAAAAGTCCGACTTTTAACGGATGATGAAAATCTCAGAACGTTTTTTAGTCTGAATGCCCGATTAAACTCTGATAAATTTTCAGCAGAAAACGTCTGCTTAAAATGGCAAAAAGTTTTTAGTGAATTAGAATAACAAGTTGATACCTAAAATAATTCATTACTGCTGGCTAAGTGGTAACCCATACCCCGAACTGATCAGGAAATGCATTCAATCCTGGAATGTGCATCTGTCAGATTATCAGTTTATACTCTGGGATCAGGGAAAAGCAGATTCAATCAACAGTGAATGGTTGAAGCAAGCGATTGAGTCAAAAAAATATGCCTTTGCTGCCGATTTTATCCGGATTTATGCGCTCTTCAACTATGGCGGAATTTATCTGGATGCCGATGTTGAAGTTGTCGCATCATTGGACCAATTTCTGAATCACAATTTTTTCATTGGTTTTGAATTCAATAACGATCTGGAACCAGCCATTTTTGGGGCAGTTCAAGAGCATCCTTTGTTAAACGATCTTTTAAATTATTACTATAACAGGCCCTTCATAAGAAAAGACGGATCACAGGATATCAGACCATTACCAACGATTTTTAATGAAATTGCATCTTTGCGATACAGTTATAAAGCAAATGGCAAATTCCAAATTATTGAAAATGAAAATATTGCAATTTATCCATGTGAGTATTTTTCACCCAAAAATTACTATTTCAAAAAAATAAAAAAGACCACAAAAACCGTGGCAATACACCATTTCGACAGTAGTTGGGTGAAAAAGAACAGAAAATATTGGGCGAAACGGAAATTTCACCAGCTTATTTTCAGATTAGGTGGTAAATCTTTTCATACTCAGGTCACTCTGATCCACAGGAAAATCACCGGTCTGAACCAGCAATAACATCAAATTAATCAGCACACTCGCACGTTGCAAATAAATTCGCATATTAATTCTCTCACGAACTTTACTGTTCTTATTTCAGTGTACGATAAGGAGGAGCCTGAGCACCTAAGAATCGCATTGGAGAGTATATGGAGCAAACAGACGGTACGACCGACTGAGATCGTTCTCGTAAAAGACGGGAATCTCACGCCCGAGCTTGATGAGGTGATTGAACATTTTAATTTAGTGGCACCTCTGAAAATTTGCAAGTTAGACGAAAACCACGGATTAGGATATGCGCTCGCATTCGGACTTAATGTCTGCACCAACGAATTGATAGCCAGAATGGATAGCGATGACATCTCTGGTGCTGACCGATTCGAGAAACAGATTAAGCTCATGTCAGATCATCCTGAGTTAGATATATCGGGTACAAATATTGCTGAATTCCATAATTGCGTTGACAAGGTCTGTTCTCACCGGCGACTTCCATCTCAATTCTCTGATATTAAAAACTTTGCCAGAAGGAGAAATCCATTAAATCACATGACGGTTTTGTTTAGAAAATCTGCTGTGATCAACGCCGGGAATTATCAACCGTTTTTTGGTTACGAAGATTATTATCTTTGGGTCCGAATGCTCAGTAAAGGATCTAAATTTGGGAATATTCCCGAAGACCTTGTCTTTGCAAGAGTTGGGAATAATATGTTTGCACGAAGACATGGCATGTGTTTTTTCAAACAAGAGTTACGGCTTCAGAAAGAGTTGCTGAGCATAGACTTTCTTAACCAATGGGAATATTTCAGAAATATATTTTTACGTGCCTTTCCCAGGCTATTTCCGGTTTGGGGATTAAAATTAGTTTATAAATTTCTTCATAAATGAGACATATAGCCTTAGTAGGTGCTAGCGGATTTATTGGAACAAGACTACTAGACCTTTTAGGAAAAGAAAACTGTTACAACATTGATAAAAACCCAAGTGAGGATTACAATGATATTACCACGATTCAGGACATAAGAGAAAAAAATCTTGAACATATATTCCAGGAACAAACTGATACTGTAGTACTATTAGCAGCCGAACACCGCGATGATGTTTCCCCAGTCTCATTGTATTATGATGTGAATGTGAATGGAACTCGTCACGTGCTGGATGCGATGGATAAAAAAGGCATTACCAATATTATTTTCATTAGTTCAGTTGCAGTATACGGATTAAACAAGAAAAATCCTGATGAGCAGTTTCCGCCCGATCCGTTTAGCCATTACGGCAAAAGCAAGTGGCAGGCAGAAAAAATGCTTCGCGAATGGCAACAAAAAGATCCTCCCAACAAATCACTCACAATCATACGATCAACTGTCGCCTTTGGAGAGAAAAATCAGGGAAACGTTCATAACCTGTTGCGCCAGATCGCTTCAGGAAGATTTCTGATGGTAGGAAGAGGTGAAAACAGAAAGTCAATGGCCTATGTTGGAAATGTAGCCGCATTTATCAAATTTTGCATCGAAACAAAAAAACCAGGATTTAGGGTATTGAACTACACCGATCAGCCAGACCTCACCATGAACGAGTTGGTTCTTCAGGCTGAGGAAAGTTTGAACAGAAAACTCCCATCACTGCGTCTCCCTTATTGGATGGGAATGTTAGGTGGCCTTTGTTTCGACTTGCTAACAAAGATTACAGGGAAAAAAATTCCCATCAGCAGTATCCGGATTAAAAAATTCTGTGCTACGACTCAGTTTGATGCCACCCTGGCGCACAATTCAGGTTTCATTGCTCCACTAACATTGGCTGAAGGATTAGACCGTACATTGAAAAACGAATTTGGCGACCTTCTTAAAAGCCATTAAATCAAATCTTAAAAATATTTTATTCATTTTTTATACATGAGGGTATTTTTATATCTTACTATCTTTCTGCTGGTTTGCGTCATATGCCATCCTGTTCGCTCATTCGCGCAGTCGATCCCTGTGGGCACAGAAGTGCTTGAGGATGCCTATCGAAGGGCACAGCTTTTGGGTGAGATTGATTCATCGATTTCGTTCACCTCACGTCCGTTATTTCCAGCGGCCTCGATGAAGGTAACCAATGCATTTGATCCGTTTGGCACTTTGGGAAAAGAGCGTTTGACGAAGACAGATGGCGTTTTTAGGTTCTTAAGAAGGTGGGGAACAGTACAATTGCTGCCATTCACTTTGCAACATCAGTATAATTCCGATCATCCATATAGTCTCAACGATGGGATGATGATTCCTGCAAGAGGAAATCAGACAATGGTCAGCGGCGGCTTTTTTGCAAAATTGGGTCCTTTAAGTATTCAGCTACGACCAGAATACGTTCAAGCTGAAAACAAAGATTACCAGGGATTTTACAAAGAACTGAGCGATCAGAAATGGTATGAGTATTACCAGGTCGTCACCTTTATTGACCTGCCTGAGAAATTCGGAACGAAACCATACAAAAAACTTTCATGGGGCCAGAGCAGCATCCGGCTGAATTACGGACCAGTCTCTCTAGGATTCTCGAACGAAAACCTCTGGTGGGGACCAGGTATGCGTAATTCTCTCGTGATGAGTAATTCTGCAGATGGATTTAAGCATTACACATTTAATACGATTAAGCCAATTCGAACCCCGATTGGCTCCTTTGAAGGTCAGATTATTGCCGGGAGATTAGTGAACTCAGGTTACGATGTGCCGGATATCAACCGCACTTTCCTGGGATGGTCAATTTATCTGCCTAAAAGAGATGAAAGGCGTTATATTAATGCGATGGTATTAACCTACCACCCAAAATGGGTTCCCGGTCTTTTTATTGGCATGACCCGCAGTTTTACCAAGTATGACAGTGAAAAAGACAGCAGCTTCAGAACGTTATTTCCCATCTTTTACCCGCTCCAAAGGAAAAATAATTACGATAATCCTGCACGGCCTATTGCCGGCGATCAGCGGGCATCGGTATTTATTCGGTGGCTATATGTACCTGAAAATGCGGAAGTTTATCTTGAGATTATGCGTGAAGATAAACCATACAATATGCGTGATTTCATCCTTCAGATGGAATACAGCAGGGCTTATATCTTCGGCATGCGGAAGATGATCGCATTGAACCGACACAAAGGACAATACATCCAGGTCAATTTGGAATTGACTCAGCTTGAGCAAACCAATGCGAACCCCAAAGTTTTATACAGATACCTTTACACACACCCGGTGAATCACTATGGTTATACAAATAATGGACAGCTTTTAGGGGCTGCCATTGGTCCTGGCAGCAACCTCCAGTCACTTTCGGTCAGTTGGGTTCATAATCTGAAAATTATTGGTATTCAATTTGAGAGGTTCGTCCATAATAATGATTTCCACAATATAGGTATTAAGGACTTCCGTGCTAACTGGGTCGATTTAAGTGCAACAGCTATGGCGGAATGGAATTGGCATAATTTTCTTTTATCGGCTAGATTGGAGAATATAATATCATACAATTATGAACATTATTATCATCCGAAAAATCCAGATTCAGGAAAATTCATGGAGCCAGGCATAAATATATACAATTTCCAGTCGCAAATCGGGGTGACCTATCGGTTTTAAGCAGAATTTACCATTTGATGCAAGATTACAAATAAATGGGAACTCCCGGATTCCTCATCTACTTTAGCCATAAGTTTAATCTCTTCTCGGGCGATGAACGCAGTGTTCTTGTAAAAAAAAATATTTATTTCTCTTTTCTGATAAAGGGATTCAGTATCTCCATTTCGTTACTGCTTGTTCCTTTAACCCTTAATTATCTTTCGGTATATGAATTTGGAGTGTGGCTGACATTAAGTTCAATTTTTACCTGGATCAATTATTTTGATATCGGGCTAGGAAACGGACTCCGGAATCGACTGGCTGAATCGATGGCTAAGCATGATAAAAAATTAGGTCAGATATACGTTAGTACTACTTTCTTCATTCTTTCGCTGATTGTTACAGTTGTCTTCCTGATCTTCTTAGCCTTTCAACCGTATCTAAACTGGGCAGAAATTTTGAATGCCGATCCTGAAAAAGTTGCCAATCTTAACAAGGTAATTGTTTTATCATTCGCTTTCTTCTGCCTCAATTTTTTGTTTAAAATAATTGGTATCATTTATGCAGCAGCGCAAAAGCCTGCCTTCAACGACTTAATCACATTCCTCGGCAGTCTGCTTTCGCTGATAATTATTTTCATCCTGACAAAAACGACTGAAGGAACCCTGATGAATGTTGCGCTCGTATTTTCTGCCGCTCCTACAGTAATTCTTTTGGTTGCCTACCCGATTACTTTCTTTGGCTATTTTAAAGATTTCAGACCTAAAATAAGAGCCATAAAGCCTTATTACGCAAAGGATCTTATGAATCTGGGGGTTCAGTTTTTCGTTTTGCAGATATCAGGGTTACTTATTTTCGGAACGTCGAATATAATTATCTCCCGCATTCTTGGACCTGAGCAGGTTGCCCCATATAATATTGCTTTCAAATACTTTAGCATTGCAACGATGGTTTTCAACATCATTATTGCACCAATGTGGTCTGCCTCGACAGATGCCTTTGCAAAAGGCGATCTGCTTTGGATAAAAAAACACATGCAAGGGATGCTAAAAGTATATATTATCAGTACAATTGGTGTAGTGGTATTAATCCCCATTTCAAATATAGCTTACCATTTATGGATTGGAACAGCTGTTATCATTCCCTTCAAATTAAGTATTTGGATGGGGTTATACACAATCATTGTGCTCTGGAGCACTTGTTTCTCCACTTTCCTTTTCGGTATCGGGAAATTAAGAATTCAACTCATCAACACAGTAATAGCATCTATCCTGTTTATTCCATTGGCATTGTGGCTAAGTAAATCATTGGGAATTACAGGAATAGTTATCGCACTCAGCATCACTAATTTGTCAGGAGCAATAATAAATCCGGTTCAGTATAAAAAAATAATTTCCGGTAAAGCATCCGGAATCTGGAATAAATAGTAAAAATGGTTTTGATGTCAAAAATTGCAGGCGTTGTAATCGTTTATTACCCTGACTTTCAGAAGTTATTATTTAATATCGGAACTTTCGTTGATGAGATAGAACAACTTTTTATTGTCTTCAATAGTCCTGTCAGCGACGAAAACGTAAATTTTTTAAATTCCAGACATTCAAATATACAAATCGTA
The DNA here is from genome assembly GCA_038249635.1 of Bacteroidales bacterium. Taxonomy (GTDB): domain Bacteria; phylum Bacteroidota; class Bacteroidia; order Bacteroidales; family UBA4417; genus UBA4417. The sequence goes on from JBBSDG010000061.1 coordinate 9,340, forward strand.
ATCAACAATGAAAATATTGGCATTGCGGCAGCGCTAAACCAAACCGCCCAAATGGCATCTGACCTTGGTTACGATTGGTTACTAACTATGGACCAGGATTCCAGTTTTAAATCTGACCAATTTTTTAAGGCATTTGGAAAAAGCAATGATAAAAACATTGCAATATTTAGTCCAAACCCGGAAAAATCCGGAACTACTAAAGTCGAAAATACCATTGCAACAGAGGAGGTCCTTTGTGCAATCACCTCGGGGAATTTGCTGAATCTTGGAATCTGGAAGAATATAGGTGGTTTTGAAGAAAAGCTTTTTATCGATGAAGTTGACAATGACTATTGTTTAAAGGCCGTTTCAAATGGCTTTAAAATATTAAGATTCAATAACATCCCGCTGATTCATGAGTTAGGCAAAAACAAAGAGATTTCTTTTCTATTTAGAAAATATACGATAATCACTCATCCGCCAGTTCGCGCTTACTATATTTTCAGAAATAACTTATACATGTTCAGCAGGTACAAAAATCAATTTCCCAAATATATCAGATCAAGGGAGATAATGCTGTTGAAAGTTTTTATAAAAATTCTGTTGTTTTCCTCAGAACGAATGCAAAACTTCGAATATATGTTTAATGGTTTCAAAGACTATTTCAACAACTCTTTTGGACCCTATAAAGAGAAATTGAAAAACAACAATAACCGAAGAATTTTAAATCATAAAATTCTATAGATGAATACATTGATCAAATATATTATGAAGGGATGTTTAAAATTGTTCCTAATCGTAGCGAATCGATTTGATAAAACCTATTTAGCAACTGATGTTCCTATATCAAAGATCGTTAGTCATCTAAAATGGCAAAAGTACTTATACGAAAGTGGGAATAAGCATGGAATGAGGATATTGGAAATAGGAAGCCGCGAAGTTACAGGTCCTTCAAATGCCAGAAAGGAGTTTGAAAATGCACAATATGTTGGGTTCGACTTCTATTCTGGCGATAATGTTGATGTTGTCGGTGATGCACATAGACTTTCTTCATATTTTAAAGAAGATGAAAAATTTGATATTATTTATTCAAGTGCCTGTTTTGAACATTTCGCTATGCCTTGGATTGTAGCTATTGAAATATCCAAATTGCTTAAAATTGGGGGAATTGTATTTATTGAAACCCATTTTTCATTCTCCTCCCACGAAAGACCTTGGCATTTTTTTCAGTTTAGCGATATGGCATTACGAACTTTATTCTCAAAAGCACTGGGTTTCGAATGTATCGAAGCTGGTATGTCTAATCCAATAATAGGAAGATTTTCTTCTTTAGCTGATAATTATTTAAGAAACAGATCAATTTCAGGACTTTATTGTCATAGTGAATACCTCGGGAGAAAGATTGCAAATGTTGAAAACTTTGATTGGAAAACGATAGATTTAATGGATGTTGTAGGAGAGACGAAATATCCTGTTCCGTATTAAGACAAAGATTTCCCTTTAAATGACTTAGGCGTTGCAACGAAACATACATGGAAAAGTTGACATCAATTGAATTAAATGGTTTAAATGAAGAGAAAAGTATTACTAATCGGTCCGCAATGTTTTAATTATAACCAGTCAATCGCATCGGCATTTGATGATGAAAGATACAAAGTAAAAATCATCGATTACCATGAACAATTCGGGCAAATCAAGTTAATAAACAAATTTTCCTATTTCTTTTCCGCTCACAGAATCCAAACAACAGCGAAGCTGCTTTCAAAACTGAACCAGTATATAATTTCAATTTACAATCAATACTGTCCGGATATCGTATTGATCATTAAAGGAGATACCATCTTTGAAGAGATCGTTTTAAAAATGAAACGATCAAAAAATATCCTCTGGATGCTTGATGGTATTTATTACAATCCACAGTCAATTAAATTGGTGGATAAAGTAGATGCAGTATTTCTTTTTGAAAAAACTGACGAAGAAAGCGTTAAGAAAATAAATCAGAATACTTTTTATTTACCGTCAGCATTTGACGATCGGATTTTTAAAAAGCTCGAATTACCAAAAGATATTGACCTCCTGTTTATCGGAACGTTGCACGATTCCAGAGTTAAATTGCTCGAAAAATTGCACGAAACGTTTCCTCTACTGGTGATGAAGGTGTTTTGCGAACGTTACCGGTTTTATAAATCTCCGGTTAAATTCATTAAAAGTCTGAAAGATAAAGTTTTTATCAACCGGTTTGTTTCGCCAGCCGAAGCAAATATCCTGTACAACAGGTCTAGGATTTGCCTGAATATGCACCATGAACAGTCGGTTTACGGAATAAATCCGCGTTTCTTTGAAATAACCGGTGCAAACGCACTTCAGTTTGTTGACTACAAACCATTTATCGATGATTATTTCTCAGATTATTTCATCAAAACTTATAAAACGGAAGTGGAGTTATTTGAACTGATCCGTCAATATTTCAGCAAAAACGAATTGCCGGACGATGTTGGTCTTTATGACGCGGTTAATAAACATCACACTTACAGGAACAGGGTAGATTACATCCTTGATAAAATATGAGACTTCTGAAATTTTATTATATCATTCTACTGATCAGTATCGTGGCATCCCCGATACGATCCGTTGCGCAATCAATGCCTGTTGGTACTCCGGTATTGGAGGATGCTTTACGCAGGGCCCAGTTATTGGGGCAGATCGACTCTTCAATCTCATTTACATCGCGACCCCTTTTCCCTCGCTCTTCCATAAAGTTAAACGATGCTTTTGACTTCGATGGTTCGCTGGAGACAGAACGGTGGAACAAAACGGATGGCATTTTCACGTTCGCAAAGGAAAAAGGAAGGATACAGCTATTACCTTTTACATGGCAGCAACAATTCAATACGCATCATCCTTACAGTCTTAACGACGGTGCAATGATCCCCGCCCGGGGTTACCAGACAATGATAAGTGGTGGTTTTTATGCGCAATATGGTCCTTTAAGCCTACAGCTACGTCCAGAGTATGTGTATGCCGAAAACAAAAATTTTCAGGGATTTAGTAAAGACCAACCGGATGCTGCATGGGCTGAATATTATTTTTTGCATAATCATATTGATATGCCCGAGCGATTCGGGGACAATGCCTACAAAAAACTCTTCTGGGGTCAAAGTAGTCTCCGACTCACCTTCGGTCCGGTTTCATTGGGACTATCAAACGAAAATCTCTGGTGGGGACCAGGCATGCGAAATTCCTTGATTATGAGTAATAGCGCTCCGGGATTTCACCACATCACCTTGAATACAGTAAAACCCATCCGCACCTGGATCGGGTCATTCGAAGGTCAGATCATATGCGGAAGACTTGAAAACTCAGGGTTTGCTCCATCCGATTCAAGTAGAACATACAACGGGATTAAGTTATATGTTCCCAAGAGAGACGATTGGCGTTACTTCAATGCAATGGTGGTAAGCTATCAGCCCAAATGGGTTCCGGGATTGTTTCTTGGTGCAACGCGAACGTTTATAACGTACTACAAAGACATGGGACATTCTTTTAAAGACTTTTTACCCATTGTTACACCATTGACGAAAGAGGCAAACTATGGAGAAAACGAAAGCCCATTTCCAAACGATCAACGAGCATCTGCTTTTCTCCGCTGGCTTTGGTTAGGGGCTAATGCTGAAATCTATACTGAATTTATGCGGGAGGATCATGCACTCGACTTACGTCAAATGATTACATTTATCGAACATACACATGCATATGTTTTCGGCCTTCGAAAATTGATCCCATTAAAATCTAATAAAAGCCAATATTTACAAATAAATCTTGAATTAACGAAGATAGAACAAACAACAACGAATCCTGAAGCACCATCAAAATATTTATATGTTCATTACGCTGGAATATCCCAGGGATATACAAACAAAGGACAGTTGCTTGGCGCAGGGATTGGCCCCGGGAGTAATTTGCAATCGTTGTCTGTAAGTTGGGTAAAGGGACTAAAAACGGTTGGAGTCGAGTTTGAGCGTTTCGTCCAGAATAATGATTTACATAACAGTGTTTTTCTGGATCCCCGTTCAAACTGGGTTGACCTTGGCGCCTCTGCTTTCGGCGAGTGGAATTACCAGAACCTCCTTTTTTCAGTAAGACTTGAGTTTATTCACTCCCTCAATTACGAATATAATTTTCAACCTATTGCAGACGATATTACCAAATATTGGGCACCGGGACAAGGACAGGATGTAACCAATTTCCAGGCACATATTGGGGTAACTTATCGCTTCTAACCAGAACACTCTCCCCCGTAGAAAAAAGGAGGATCAAGGGGGATTTTCAGAATTGAAGTCCTTCAAAATATTAATACAGATATCAAAACTATAACGGATATATGAGACTTTACTATTTACTCCCGCTGTTCATCCTGTTTTTCCTTAGTTCGGAACAAAGGGTGGCTGCCCAGGTACCGACCAACGCTGCATCAGTTGATGTTAACAGCCTGAGCGATGCACAGATCCAGAAGATCATGCAGGAGATTCAGAACAGGGGATTGACGCAGGATCAGGCTGTCGCAATGGCCAAGGCGCAAGGTGCTACTCAGACACAGATCGACCAGCTCATGGCCAGGATTCAGGGGCAGCAGATGAACCCTTCGGATACACTGTCCGGTTCGAAAACCAATAATTTCCAGACTAACACTTCCCAAAAGATTTACACCTCACCCAAAGCCAGGGTGGTTGTCTCTGCTAAAACCAGAAAAATATTCGGTTACCAGCTCTTTAATTCCGAGAATCTCTCTTTCGAGCCGGCCGTCAATATCCCTATACCTCAAAACTATACCCTCGGCATCGGCGATCAGGTCTCCATCAGCGTATGGGGCGCATCGCAGACCCGCTACCAGCTCGTCATCGATAAAAACGGGGCAATCACTATTCCCGATATCGGCCCTGTCTTTTTGGCCGGAACCTCCTTCGAAAAAGGACAGACTTTGATTAAAAACAGGCTCATGGCCATTTACAGCGGTATGGCAGGTGAGTTTCCAAATACATGGGCAGAGGTGAGCCTCGGAGCGATCCGCTCGATCAAAATCAATGTGATCGGTGAAATCAACGCGCCGGGAACTTATACACTTCCTTCGACCGCTTCAGCTTTTAACGCTCTTTACCTCTCGGGAGGTCCAAACGAAAACGGATCATTCCGCGAAATCAGGCTGATCCGCGACGGCGTGACCATCAAAACGATCGACGTTTACGACTTCCTGATCAATGCCGATCCCACTGCGAATGTGCAGTTGCGCGAACAGGATATTCTATTTGTACCCAATTACAAAACACGCGTTGAGATTGCTGGAGAAGTTAAACGAAAAGGAATTTTCGAAATTAAAACAGGTGAATCGGTCAGCGACCTGGTCCGGTTTGCAGGTGGTTTCGGTGATAAAGCCTACTCCCATTCTTTAACGGTGATCCGTAACAACGATAGGGAACGCGAAGTGCGAACTGTCGCCGAGGCTGATTTTGGGAAGTTCACCTTACAGAACGGTGACCTCGTCAAAGCAGACTCTATCCTGAACCGGTTCAGCAACAGGGTGGCCATTAAAGGGGCCGTGTTTCATCCCGGAGATTATGAACTTACACCCGGAATGAAGCTCTCCGACCTGAT
>JBBSDG010000062.1:0-14937 GCA_038249635.1 Bacteroidales bacterium
TCAACAGACATAAGGCGTGTATCATCCGATTTATCGTCCATGGTAAGTGCCGGAAACATCATATCCCGTCCATGGACTTCGCTGTAAGACAGCAAAATGCTTTGCTTCTGCGAAATGGCATATCCTACTTTTGCGCCATAATCGGCTTTACGGAACGATGTATTGTAGGTTTTGGATTCCCCTGAGGAGCCGCCACTCTTATAGTCGCCATAATTACGATAACCACCGGAGGCGCGGAAATAAATTTTATTGCTTCCTCCATAAAGTGAAATATGTGCTTTATTCCCTCCATAATTTGATTCATAACCTAAAATTGCATTGCCATGAATTTCAAATTTTGGATACGGATGCGGATCTTCGGTCTGCAGGTTAATTACGCCGCCTAATGCAGGACCATAATTGAGCAGGTACGGCCCTTTCACCACATTTATGGTTGCCAGTTCTTCTATTTCGACATGCGACGAAACAGGATCCATACGATTCGGACAACCATTTTCAATTTTCATACCACCGTCCATCACTACATTGAGCTGGCTGAATTTGAAACCCCGCACCACCGGATCAATAGCACCACCACCCTTCCGTATTCCGGCTACGTTGGGAATACTTCGCAGGTAATCGCCCACATCGCGGGTGGCAATTGTTTGCAGCAGCTCTTTTGAAACCTGAGCCGATACAAACGGAGTTCGCTTTATTAATGAACCTTTTATTTCGACTCCTCCAAGCTGTATAGTGTCAGTTAAATGCTGGGCTTTCAAACCCGAAACGGCAATCAGCAAGCAAGTTACCAATAAAGATATATATTTTTTCATCCTTTTTACTTTAAAATTAAGATTGAAGCTTATCAGCATTCTAAAAACTATGATATATATTTAATATACAAGCCATTAGCACAGGTCTGAAAAGCAATTTAATGAAATATAACGCTGCTTATTATCCAAGGCGACAAGGATAATAAGTAACCAATTACAACTATCGTAAGGTTTTACAACGGCAACCCTGCAATTCGTCCAAGAGCGTTATAACTAAATTGCCATTGTATAACAAGGCTTGTTGGCAAGCCATCAGCCTGTGTGAAACCGTTGGTGGCAATCCGAAATACAAAAGTTAAATGACTGATTTGGGAGGGACAAAAATGGCGGCACAAACTTCTTTGGAATATGCTAAAGGATGATCAGTCAATAATTTGACAGAGAATAAGTATGGAATAAAATGATTTATATTTTCCACTACAAATTCATTCAACTCTTTGACCTGCAATCTAGTATTAGTATTTTTAGTATCTTTTTCCGGGTTTTGAGTTGCTTTCTGCAACTGTTTCACCATATGGCATTTGCCTTTGCAGCAGCTTTTGGGTTTATCTCTGTTTACACAAAGGTTCTTTGCAATGTAATCCTTGTTTACCAGGTAATCAATAACCGGAACAGCCGGTATTACTACGTAAGCGGCCATTACAATAAATAAAATACCCGAAATGTTAACTGATTTCATTGCTTAAAAGTTATAGCAAATATACAACAATAGAAGTGTTGTTACCTTCAGAGATATTTATAACTTACAAAACTATACTAAACCCCCAATAATTTACTATATTTGTAAAAAACATATTAAAACTACATTATGTTCTCCACAAGCCATCTTCATCCCATGTTAGTGCACTTTCCGGTTGCGATTCTTATGATCGGATTTATTGCTGTTCTGGCTGCAATGTTCTTTAAAAAAGAAGCCTGTTTATCAGTGGCCGGATTCTACCTGCTCATCATTGGAGCACTCTCTGCTCTTGCGGCTTACCTGACAGGTCAGTATTTTACAAGCGAAATGACCGGAGGTGCAGGCGAAATAAAAGAACTTCACGAACTTTTTGCATCCATTACGATGTGGACTGCATTAGCAAACGCTGGCTTTTGGATTTTTCTGAAATATGCCAAAAAAGAAAATACCAGCCTAAAATGGATTGTATTGGCTCTTTATGCAATTTCGGCAATTTCGGTCAGTATTACCGGATTTTATGGAGGAACCCTGGTTTACAATTTTATGATGCCACTTTAATTAACATTAATAAAAACAGAATCTTATGAGAAACATTTTAGTATTAGCGGTAATAGGCATTATTGCCTTTACAGGTTGCAAACAACCAACACCGGTGAAAACTATCGAAAACCTGAAAGCCGGATTCAAAGGCGAAACAACCGCGAGTGCAAAGTATGCTGCGTTTGCGTTAAAAGCGAAGGAAGAAGGACATGAGGCAGTAGCCAAACTTTTTGAAGCTGCCTCAAAAGCCGAAGGAATTCATGCCAAAAACCACCAAAAAGTACTTGAAGATTTGGGAGCAAAAGCAGATGACTTTAAACCTGAATTTGAAGTAAAGACTACTCTAGAAAACCTTCAATCCGCTGTTGAAGGTGAAACTTATGAAATCAATACCATGTATCCACAATTTTTAGCCGATGCCAAGACCGAAAATGTCAAAAAAGCAACAAAATCGTTTACCTGGGCTTTTGATACTGAGAAAAAGCATCAGCAGTTTTATCAAAATGCAATTCAGGCCATCAATGCAATGACGGAAAACACATTGCCTGCAGGATACGTTGTTTGCCCGACCTGTGGCAATACCTATGATTCGAATAAGGTAGATGACAAATGTGCTTTTTGCCAGACAAGCAAAGATAAGTTTATAAGCATATAAGTAGTTTTAACACATTATGAAAAAAGAGTCAGATTGGCTAATCGCTGGTCTGACTCTTTTTTATTATGATGATTGAGCTATTCAATGCCGGATTTGGAATGAGACCTTGCCTGAATATTAATAAAGAGAAACCTTCCTTTGTTTTTTAATCGCTAATATCTGACTACCTCACGAAAATAAGCCTGAAGGCTATCAGTATCAAAACAAAACTCATTCAGATTTAAAAATATTAATTCTTCTTGCCCGTATTTAGGCCAATAATAGTGTAAAGCGGGCAAAAACTTATAAGGCTTGTAAGCACAAATACTCCGGCAAGAACAAGTAATATTATGCCAAGTGTTCCGTCAATAACGTGCGTGAAATACAGCACTGCTAAAAGGACAGCAATAAGGATGCGGATAATTTTGTCGGTGGTCCCCATGTTTGATTTCATAATTCAGATGGATTAGGTTAATAATATTTTTAAAAATTAAAAGTACACGCTAATAAGTACAAGAAATGTGATATTGATCACAGACGACATATTTTTCTAAAATCTTTTCAATGATTAACACAATTAATGCACTATTACCATATTACGGCCTGTTGTAATCTTTTTTTCCTGTTCCAGTTTTTTCAGTAACCGGCTTATCACCTCTCGGGCTGTCCCCATATCGGTGGCAATCTGCTGATGAGTAATGGTCAGTTGGCTGTTCCCTGAAAGACTTGACTTTCCCCTCAGGTAGATCAGTAAACGCTCATCAAGCCGGTTGAAGATAAGTTGATTAATGGTATCGATCAGGTCAAGATACCGCTTGTTGAACATTTCGAAAATATAATAATTGAACGAAGGGTACTTTGAAATCCATTCGCGCAATTTTACCGAAGGGATCAGGAGAACACTGGTTTTCTCAAGAGTGATAGCCTCAATGAGGCTGGCACTGTTACTGCAGCAGGCTGAGAACGACATAATGCACATTTCGCCGGGATGGATATAGTAAAGCAGCAATTCTTTTCCTTCTTCCATCCGGCTGACACGGATAAGACCACTTATTACCAAAGGTACCACCTGAACATAGTTGCCTGATTTGAGCAAAATAGTATCAGCCGGTATTTCCATTTCTTCGGCCTCGGCTGCTATAAATTGTATAAGTTCCGAATCAACCTGGGGGATAAGTTTCTTTAGTGACGTTAAATCCATAATGCTTTATAAACAAACGAGTTAATTTTTTAAACAGTTTGCAGATATCAAATTTAATGATTTTTGTAATACCAGATTTTTGGATAATTTATTTGGCTAAATATTATTTTGATGTGCAGGGAAACGAAAACACAAGTTTATATCCTGTTTTTTATTTTTTTTTCTTGTTCTTTTGTCATGACACAAAAGAACCAACTTAACGAAGTGGTCTCATGAGCTCCTATAAAAATAAGCAATGGGCGAATAAAAAGTCTAGGCCTAATAGAAATTTCACACAGATGTACGACTCGGTAAGGCTCGCAAAACAAGGCCTGTTAGAGTTGTCCAAATCCATACAGCACGTGAGGCTGGTGTTTTGCTACGCACATGCCCGTGCTGTTTACCTTCGTCTACATCTGTTGTGAAATTTCTATTAGGCCGGTCCCTACACCCTGCAATTACACTAAAAAGCCAAACCGTTGTTCCGCTATGTTGCCATAAGAGGTAACTCTTATAGAAGGGACCGGCCTTACAAAAATGCGCCTGCGATTCTTAGCCAGAGGTATGTGCGAATGGCATGTGCGTAGCAATACACAGCAAGGCAAACTGTCAGGATTTGTTGTACTCTTTCATGCCTTGTATTGCGAGGAGATACCTCTGGCTTAGAACCGCCAGCATTGTTATAAAGCCTTGATCTTTTGGTACTTTTCCATCAAGGGAAAAGGACGAAGAGATAAATTTTAACACAATTTTTGAACTAATTCATGAACTACTGTAAATTCTCTTAAAAACGAATCCTGTTATGATGACTAAACTTTTCCAGCACATCAAAATAGAATACTGCCATTTATTTCAGCAATGATTTGAGCAGAAATATCTGATACTGGTGCACTTTCTCTGACTAAAATTTTAAAATGCATCACATGGTAAGATCCTACAGTACCGGATCAGAAATAAAAAAAGCGGTTTCAATTACCTGAAACCGCCTGATAATTAACATTGTCTTTTCTAATTGTTCTGACTGGGATCAGGAGTTTATGCCGGACGATGATTATTGCCATTAAATTGATTCTTTTTCTGTGAGTGCATTTTGTTGCCAGAACCTTTCATGTTTTGGTGCCTGTTCCCCTGTGATTTCATGTGCTTTGCCTGTTGCCTGTGCATTTCCCATACTTTATACTGTTCGGGTGTAAAAATGCTCTTCATGTTGAATTTCATATCAACGGAGTGCTTCATCATGGTACCATTCAATGCTGAAATTTCATCGATTGTTTTGTCAATTGCCTTTCTGTCAGGCGAATCGGCAAGTGTTAAGGTACGCAAATGCGCTTTCTTTTCGGCAAGCTGAGCTTTCAACATTTGCTGATCCTTATTCCTTTCATACTTCAGATCCTTTATTTTAGTCTTTTGTTCTTCAGTCAGACCGGGGATCATCGCAAAGGAACCTTTTTTCATTTCCTGTGGATTAACTTTAATTCCTTCAGCTTTTGCAGACTGATTCTGTCCGAGAACCTGGCCTGAAAAAAATAAGGCTGCAAGCAGAGCAATTGCAGGTAAAAAAGCTGAGTTTTTTGATTTTACTTTCATGGCTTAAATAATTAGGTAAATGCTATTTCGTTTTATTATCAGACCATCCAAATCGCATGCAGTTTAAAATCAAATTAAATATAATGTTATGTTTATGAAGAATTATACTTGGAGTGGGATAAAATCACGCATAATCAAAGACCCAAGTCCCAAGAACCAAATTCCAAATTCCAAAGCTTACTCTGTTATACTTCTTGGAATTTGGGACTTGCAATTTTGAATTTGGGACTTAACGAATGCGGAAATTTATCCCGTTTGCAGTATAACAATATCTTGGTTGGGTATTTTGCAATACCAGTTAGTCAGGCAAATATGCATGAATACAGCTTATCAATAGCTAAAGCTTGTCTACCGATTATTTCTAATCAGCAACACCAGCCTGCTTTGAGAAAATCAACCTGAGGGCAACCAGGATCAGGAAAATACCGAATATCTTTTTCATCAGGTTTTCAGGGAGGTTTAACGCGATTTTTGATCCGAAATATCCCCCGATCATAAAAGTGACAGCAATAATCAATGCATACCAGAGATTCGCCTGCCCGGCTTTGTAGTAGTTATACGCTGCAAAAAGACCGATGGGCGGCAGCATAACCGCCAGGCTGGTTCCTTGAGCCATGTGCTGATCCATACCCATGAAATAGACCAGTGCAGGGATCATAACTATAGCACCGCCAACACCAAAAACTCCGCCGAAAACTCCGGCTGTAAGACCAATCAGAACAAGAATAACTATTGTTGTAGGATTCATAGCTTTCAATTTATATGATTTGCAATGTTTTCTTCTGATAATCAACAAATACAAAAATTTGAAGTTAAAAATTTCGACCTGATTTTTGTTAAAATTTCACTTCTTTCTATTTTATCAATCCTAAGCCTTCAAGCGCCGAAGCATCACCTGGTTTTATCAGCAGGGTTTTATTGAAGAGTATTTTTGCTTCGCGTAGTTTGCCCAGCCGGAAATTGGTCCAGGCATACATATGCGTGGCATCGTAGTCGAAAGGGTACATATTGGCCAGTTTTTCGAAGTTTTTGTAAGCTGTGGCGTACTCCTTCCGGTTGTAATAAATCAAGCCAATATGATAATTAGCGGTGTAATTATTTTCGTCAATTTTCAGTATTTCAATGTACTTATTCAGCACCTGGTTCCAGTTACCCATGGCTGAAGCTGGCAGCGCAAAACCCAGGCGGGCCTCGATGGAATATGGTTTCAGCTGGATAGCTTTTGTATAATAACCGATGGATTCATTATGGTTACCTGCCTTGTAATTTAGCCACCCCAAACGGATATTAATTTCATACGACTGGGGATCATACACCTTTTTAAGTGCTTCAATTGCCTTTGGGAAGTTCGAGTTATTTTCGTAAGAGTAACTGGCAACAAATGCATCCTGAAGCACTTTATAATCCTGTGCTGAAAGGCTATTAGCCCTCAGAATCATGATAACAAGCAATGACAGGCCAAGTATGTTTTTCTTTAAAATTTCCATTTCAATCCTCCGAAAATGCTATAGTTCTGGTATTTGATTTTATTAGAGATAAGCGTTACTTCCATGGTTTCCGTGTTCAAACTGTAATTAAAATATTCGTTTTCACGTTCATAAAACCGGTACATCAGCGAAAGATCGATATGCGGACTCAGGGTGTAAATGAGATTTGCGCCTAAGCGATAATTGATAGTTTCGGTCAGGTTGTAAACCACGTAAGCATTTTTTTCGTTGTAATAGGACAAATCCCCGCCTGTAAAAGTGCCTTCGAGCCACACTTCAGGCAGAATTCTTCCACCGATAGACTGGTCAACTATCAGCCGTTTGTTATTTCCCTGAAAAAATCCGGTAAGCGCGGTTGTAGCATACAAATTCAAATTACCAAACGGATACCAGGTGATTGAAGTTCCGACTTGTTTCTGATTTCCTGTTGATGTAAGCTTTGCATAGGACCCATTGATCCCAAATGTAAAATGCCCCAGGTCTTTGGTTCCTGATAAAGAAAACACATAATGATTAAAAGGATATTCATATTCACCGATACTGTATGAGTTTCCTGCAGCTATGCTGTAGGTTAAAGTCGGGTTTCCACTCATCGAATGAAAAGCCGGATTTATAGTAATTCCTGACCCGGGTACAAAAGAGGCAGCAACATAAAATTCTCTTTGCAGGAATTGATAATCAACAGTCGTATCCTTTATTGAACTTTGACCCTGGTTATTGTAAACGGGAAAAGCGAAGCGATGTTGTTTGTTAAGGTTCAGGGCCGACGCTGAGGCATACACCATCGTGGCAGGCAAAAGCTGAAGGTTTATACCTGCATGAAAATAGGATTGTTGGTTATATATATCTGTTTCACCGTAAATTCTGTCGGCACCTACAAGCTCAGAAGTAGTCAGCCTGGGTGCGGCATCGGGAGTAATTCCGCCTTCGACAAAAAACGATTTAACTAAGTTTCCTTTTGCACCAGGTACGGCAGTGATTATTCCTTTGTGCTCCGAAGCAAGTTTCGTAGCATCGGCACTACGTCCGGATTCAAGGTAGGCATAATACAGGTATTCAAGTACAAACGGATCATCCGAATTGAATGCCTGTGCCTTTTCGAAGTGAGTTACCGAAGTACGGTAATTTTTCGTGTTATACAAGGCGACGCCCATCCGGGCCCTTAGATAATAGAAATCAAGACCCGAACGCAAAGCTTCTGCAGAAGCAACTTCCAGCGCCTTCCAGTTTCCACTTTTATAAAGGCTGAAAGTAAGGCTGTCATAATATGCAAATCCTTTCGCTTCCTGGCTTTTAACCTGCAACGAAGTAAGTGCAGCTATGAGAAATAGCAGAAGTTTAAGTTTATTCATCATGCGTCTGTTTTCCGGCATTTTTTAAATTCTTCCACGTACTTGGGATTCAGGTATTAGTTGATTCTACAAGGGTTGCAATAATCAGATTCCTATTTTGCTTTACTTCGAACCGGTTGATCCGATCCTTGTCGATATTTAATTCAAATGTAGCGAACAGCCTTTCTTTATTTAGATAATGGGTTTGTGTTTCGGATGTGAGCTTAATTTGATTCTGTTCCAGCTCATCAGCCATCGAAACATAATGCATCCGGTAATCATTATGAATAAAGGTGAAAAAAGGTGCGACAAAGTCCTGTAAAAGTTTAAGCAATCCATTCCCAAGTACTTTTAAAGGATAGGTATCAGTTATAACCAGATTGCGGTAATAGCCTTTGGTAACCTTATATGCTGCCAGGTAAAACATAAAAAGCAGGGAATCTTTCTTGCCTTCGAACCATGTAAAATAAAACATGATGTCGTTGCTTTGGAAATAGGCTTTCGAGCCGCTATCAATACAATGGATATAGGTATGGCTGTATATGTCGGACAATACTTCCCACTGAACGGTTTTGCCCGGTTCTCCGTTTTCTGATACAGAATATTCGAGTGTTTGTCCGGGTAAAAAATGGAAAGCACGGCTCAGGCCGGCATTGTTTTTTATGTCAGAAACCATGTCGCCTGTTACCGGCCGCGAATAGGACCGCAACTGAAATCCTGATGAATCGCGAAACAGATACTGGCTTATTGGATAATCCAGCGTATGCGAGCCAATATAAGGCGTTGCCTGTACCTGGAAATGAACATGCGGAACCGGTGACCGGCCTGAACTGCCGCAGTGGGCAAGAATTTCGCCTTTTTTAACGGTAGCCCCAACTTTAACTTTAAAACTGTCCTTCCTCAGATGACTGATTTTAGTGTAAAGTGCATCGCTGTGCCTTACAATAATTGTATTGCCCCAGTTGTGTTTCAGGTTCACCTCACCTACCGCATTATCATCAACCTGGTCGAGGATTTCTTCGACCCATCCATCGGCTGGCGCAACCACAGGTTTATTGTAACAATAATAATCGCTGACATTATTTCCTTCACTGGAATAGGTATTGCCTTTATCATCTGTAATTTCAAAATCCCAGGCATGACGCCAGCCTTCACGATGGGTAAGTTCGCCCGAATGGGCCTGGGTAACTGTCCATTCGCCCATCACGGGAAGCTGTATAGGTATATAAAACCCAGATGGAAACCGCGATTCATTATTTCGTTGTGTGTAAAGATTTTTTTCAGGCGAAAATTCCTGCAAACCAACCAATTGCAATCCGCTGGTTTTTTTCTCGCGAAACCTGAGTATGTAGATGAACAGTAGAACTGTAATGTTAAAGGGCAACGAAAATGTGGAAAGCTGCAGCAACCCCAATATCACCGAAGAACCTGATACCAGGATGGAAATAAGTGGTGTAAGCAGAATAACCCATAAAAAAGATGTGCGTGATGCAACGATGAAAAAGCCGCCAATAGCAATAGCTGTAAGGATGTAGTTGAAGCCTATAAAACTGTAGTTCAGCTCATTGAAATTCGCTCCGATAACTGCGTAAAAAGCTAATGCGGAATAAAATCCAATCAGCGAAAGGAGAAATGCAATGCGTGAATAATACAGCAATCCAATTGCAACCAGCAGTCCGGTGAGCAGGTGGTACTGGAAGAAAATGGCGGATAATGATTTGAAATAAGTAACAACCGAGGGTGTAAGCGGCAGCTGATCGAACCAGTTATAAACGGATATCATACGTTGTCCGCCAAGACTGTACATTTCGTTGATCTGGTAAATGCCCCGCTCGCTGATATGTAACCCTGTGTATTGCCGTGCAGCAAGGGTAACTACCCAGAACGAAAGCAGGAACGAAATAGTAAGATAAGGAAGACCGTATTTGCCGATCACGCCTTCGAGCATGATAGTTATAAACAAGGTAAGAAGTGAAGCGAACGCCAGTAAAATCATCAATTCGATGGTGAACTGAAAATAAACACCTATTCCAAGACCAACCAGCAACGCATTGAATCCATAAAAACCAGACTGTATATTATACCTGTTGAAACCAATAATCCGGGCTACCGAATTTGCCGTAACTACTGATATCAATCCGCTGATGCCGGCCACCGGATCGAAAAAAGAAACCACAAGGAGTATCCATGCAAAAACACGGTTTTTCGAAAAGAAAACCATGGCATAGCTGTTAAGCAGGCCTGCATATTGAAAGTTAAAAGTCTCTTTCAGCTTCGACATATAAAATTTCCGGAAGATGGTAATTTAAAGCCCCAATCAGGTTAAGTTAAAAGGTTAAAATTTGATTAAATGTTCAGGTACCATTTCCATGGAAGTAACCGATTCCATTACTTCATTGTTACGGATTACATGAGTTTCGCCATGTGTGTCGATTAGCACCACTTTTGGTCGTAATGTAATAAACTGCATCCACTGTGTCATATTATAAGCTCCGACAGAATGAACTACAACGCCATCGCCCACATTAAGCGGAGGGAAGCTGATATTTTCGCGCACCACATCAATATTCATGCACAAAGGGCCAAACAGAACGGTATCTTCGCGATAGAGCGAAAAAGGTTGTGCCGGAGTGATTTTGTGATCGTACCAGAATGCGGTAAACAGCAGATTTACACCAATATCCAATATGGTTGACCTTTTACCACCCGAAAGTCTTTTGTTGGCGATAACGCTGCCGGCAAGGTAGCCCGCATCATCGATAAGTGCGCGACCTGTTTCAAGAATAAGCAGAGGCAGGTTATTGGCATCGAGGTGGCTGTTAAGCAAAGCGCTGGAAATGGCTTCGGCATAATCGTCGAAATTCGGGTTAACATCCGGGCCTGGCAGGTATGAGCCTTTCAGCGTATTGCGTGAGGCAAACCCCCCGCCCATATCAATGTATTTTACATTGAAATTGTACTTATGGCTTATCTCTATGGCAAGGTCAGCCAATTTGGTGGCTGCTACAGCGTATGCATTCGGAGTAAGCATAAAAGTGCCGATATGCGTATGCAATCCAACAAGTTCCAGCTTGCCTGAACCCACAATTTTGTTGATGGCATCCCAGGCCTGGCCGTTTTCGTAATTAAATCCGAAACGATCCCATACCGGGTAAATGCCTGTGTCCATATTAACGCGAATGGCTACCCTGGGCTTTTTAGCTGTTCCGCCGGCAATTTCAATAAGCAGGTATAATTCATCAAGGTGGTCGATATGGATGAGCGATTCATTATTTACAGCTTTAATCAAATCATCTTTTGATTTAGCAGGGCCATTAAAAATTATCTTTTTGCCATCGACGCCATTATGAATAGCTTTATCGTATTCAAAACCCGAAACTACCTCCGCCCACGAACCTTCCTGGTGAAATATACGGCAAACCGAAGACAGGTAATTTGTTTTGTACGACCATGCAAACTGTACTTTCGGATAGCGGGTTGAAAAAGCACGCACTGCCCTTTTATAGGTTGTGCGTATAGTATCTTCGGAAAGGATAAACAGCGGTGATCCATATTTCTGAAGCAGGCCTTTTACAGGGATGCCATCAATATGGGTTGTAGGCGGATAATCGGTTCGCATTCCGAATTTACCCGGCATTCCGGTCTCCATTTTATTGAGTAACGGCCGTTCATAGTGTTTTTTGTCCATATCAGTAAAAGGCTTTTCGTAATTAGTTCTTAGTTATTTTTAAGTTCGCCGGAAGCAGAAAGTTCTTCAAAACGCTCGCGCGAAACCACCATATCCCAGGCATACCGGATAAACATTTTACCGGCTTCGTAACCATCATAAGGTTTTACTTCAAGTCCTAAAGCCAGTTTTACCAGCGATTCGGGTATGTTTTGTCCTACGCCAACCGCCAGGTAAATCCAGGCCGGAATGCGCGGGTTTATTT
This sequence comes from Bacteroidales bacterium, assembly GCA_038249635.1. Lineage (GTDB taxonomy): Bacteria > Bacteroidota > Bacteroidia > Bacteroidales > UBA4417 > UBA4417. Next base: position 12,183 of record JBBSDG010000062.1, read on the forward strand.
CCATAAGATAATAAGTATTATCCGATGATTTCATAATTTCCAGTTCAAACCCACCTCTCCAACGTGTTTCGGCAATAAAATGCCGTGTAATTTCCATCAGCTTATCGTCGTGAATAGTAATACCCGACCATGCTTTGCCTTTATCGGTAATATATTGCTTGCGCATGGCTACAGCCGCCATGGTATTGCCATTTCCATCGCCCAGGCCGGTCATATTCAGTTCGGTGCCTTTTACAAATTCCTGTACAACAATGGGCAGACCCCATTTGGCGCTGATCTTATCGAAAAAACTCCTTGCCTGGTCAAGGTTGTATGCCGGGTAAGCGTCATAATATTTCCCTTTTACCATTAGCGGAAAGCCAAGTTCTTTGGCAACCTTGGCAAGTTCGTTATAATTGATAACAGAACGGCTGTCGGGTACATCCATGTTGTATTTCCTGCCAAATTCAGTGAGGTTCACCTTATGACGTTCCTCAAACTGTTCGAGTGTAGGCAGAAACATGCTGATTCCAATTTTTTTGAGTGCTGATTCCAGTTTTATAAACGTGTAAAGTTCAGCATCGAAATTGGGAATAATTACATCAATATTTTCGATACTTTGGATGTATTCAAGTCTCTCGATAAGCACATCGGAACCGGCGGATGGATATGGAATCAGGTAGGTTTTATCCACAATCCCTTCCATGTATATTCCCGGCTCAAGCGCCTCATAAGCAAGGCCGATAATCCGCACCTTAAAACTTTTTGCTTCGCGCAAGCCCCTGATTACCGATACGCCCGGCCCCGGGCTGTCGATTGCATTCAGACCTGTAATTCCTATATTAATTATTCTCTCCGCCATTTGTATCTGCAAGTTGGTGTTGTTTGATAAGATGAACAAAATCGTGAAGATCACGCTCCACCACCTGAAGTTCAACGGTATAGCCCTCAGTTATGGACTGGCAAATCTCTTTTTCTTCTTTGCCCTCACGCAACATATTAATGATTTCGAGGCCTATAGGATTTACGGTGAAAGATTCACCGGTTGCCGGGTTGAATAAAAATCCCGAATCACTTATGGCAATATTTTTTTGTAATCTCATATCTGATTAATGTATTTGAAACTGGTAGAAAAATTTATTTGCTGTTTGACATACAATACCGGAAGGTTCACAAGAGTAACTTTTCTCAGTAATTATACACCTTTCTTTGAACTTACCCTGATGCCACTATAAGAAATAACGTAATACTTTACAGCTATTGTAAATTTATTTGCAATTCCACTAATATCATAAGGATTATTAGCAAATTTAGCTGATGTATTTATTTCTCAGACTGTATTTTGATCTAAAAGTAACTATTTTACTTTCTGTGCAGAATCTGCTTGCCTTTGCTGTCCCCAGCGGTAACGACGCCCCATACCGTTTCCTTTTCCCTTCCCGTTTCCTTTCCCTGCATCGCTGTACCCATACAATTCGGAGTAAATCTGCGAAAGTTTTTTCGTTTGTTCCGGTGTGCATACTTTTTTCAGATCGAGAAATTGGTGAATATTTGCCTTCTGGAGTTTTGTCTGCTCCATCATTACTTCTTCGGTAAGGGTTGAAACAGTATTGGTATCTGTATTTTCTTTCGAAAGTTCTTCCAGTAATTCTGCTTTCTTTTCCCGAATACTCAAAATAATTGGCTCACTTTCTGATTTATAAACGGAATTTATCTCTTGCACCTTAACGGTCTGATCAGGCGTTAATGATAATTTCTCTTTCAAAGCCCCGCCGGGTTTAGATGCTATTTCGGGAATTGATTTGTTTACGGCATTTCGGAACACTATAAAATATCCCGCCAGCACTGATATATTTACCAGCACAAGGAAGATCAATATCCAGAAAATGCTGCGGTTGTTATTGGAAAAATTCATGTCCGGAGGTTTTATTCAGTAAAAGTAAAGGATTCTTCATACATCATGTCGGGTATATTGAGGTCTGTTCTCACTGATTCTGTTTTTTGCCGGTTTTGTTCTTGCCTGATGTTAACACCTTCGTAGCCGATAAAAAGCCCAATGGCTATGGCGGCTGCAAGTCCCGCACTGATTATTGCCGGTTGCAGTATTCTATGAAACGACGGAGTTTTTTTCGCCTGCCGGGTTTCGAGTTTTGACTCAATTCCCTGGAGTAACCGTGTTTCGGCAAAGGGGCGGACTTCAATGTTTTTCTGATCTTCAAATCCATTCATTACTGACCTGAATTCCATCAAAACACCGGCGCATTCAGGGCACTCAGTGATGTGCTTGTCGAACAGATTTCTTGTAGCATCCGGAAGTTTACCTTCGGTGTATGCGAACAAATTTTCGTTTACTAAATTGCAGGTTTTCATTTGGGTTTTTTATTTGAGTATTCGGCGAATTGGGAAACCAGGCTTTTTTGTAAGTTTTGTTTTGCCCTTTGAAGTAAAGATTCAACGCTGGCAATGCTCACATCCATTACTTCGGTTATTTGTTTGTAGGATAACTCGTCGTATTTGCTAAGGATAAACGCAGTTTTCTGGTTTTCGGGCAAGCGGTGGACCGCTTCATGTATAAGAGCTTCTCTTTCCTTATCTTCAATTCCTTTATCATTTCCAGAAGGTTCAGTAATACCTAGCTGGTTACTGTTGGTTGATTTCCGAAACAGATTTTCAATATTCTCCATTAACTGACTCCTTTTGCGTTTCCGGATAAAATTCAGCGATTTATTGACAGTTATCCTGTAAATCCAGGTTGAGAATGTGGAATCGCCTTTAA
>JBBSDG010000063.1:0-14904 GCA_038249635.1 Bacteroidales bacterium
TACCAGGCATTCCTGGTGCAGGCGGGTTATGATAAAATGGTTTCGGATAAAGACTTCCCTCCTGCCGACCTGAAATCAAAATGGGGTGCATTCGATCACGTAGTTTTTAACCGTTGCCTGGCCGATTCGCCCGACAACGATTCAAAATTTTTCAAGACCATCCTCACCCTTACCAGCCACGAGCCTTTCGAAACGCCCGTTGCAACTGTAATAAAAGGTGATGATGACGATTCCAGATACCTGAACTCATTACACTACACTGATGCGTCAATAGGTGATTTCATAAAAGTGGCAAAAACCCGGAAATGGTGGAGTAATACCTTAATAATTATTATTGCCGACCATGGCAGCATGAGACCCGGAAATTCGGAAAACCGGGAAAAGATCAGATATCACATTCCAATGATCTGGCTTGGCGGAGCACTAAATGTTCAGGATACCGTAATCCACAATATGGCTTCACAAACTGATCTGGCTGCCTCTTTGCTTTCGCAGCTGGATATAAAATCGGATGAATTTAAATTCAGTAAAAACATACTTACAAAAGGATATATCCCCTATTCCTTTTTTACTTATACCGGCGGATTTGGATTCCAAAAAACAGGCTATCTATCTAATTATAATACAGTTACAAATACATATAACGAGTCGTCCGAAAAAAATGACAGCATCAATGAAAAACAAGGAAAGGCTTATCTTCAATCGATTTTTATGGACGTTTATACTAAGAACAAATAGTTTTTGAGTAAAGGGGGGAATAGAAAAGGGGGAATAGAAAAAAGGAAAACAGGAAATAGGAAAATAGGAAACAGGAAATAGGGAAATAGAAAAAAGGAAAACAGGAAAAAAGGAAAAAAGGAAAACAGGAAAAAAGGAAAAAGGAAAAAGGAAAAAGAAAAAAGGAAATAGGGAAATAGAAAAAAGGAAAAAAGGAAAAAAGGAAACAGGAAAACAGGAAACAGGAAATAGGAGAACAGAAAAAAGGGAAAAAGGGAAAAAGGAAAAAGGAAAAAGGAAAAAGGAAAACAGAAAAAAGGAAAATAGAAAATAGGGAAATAGAAAATAGGGAAATAGAAAAATAGAAAATGGGAAATAGGGAAATAGAAAAAAGAAAAAAGTATCTTGAATTGCCCGGCTTACTTTCCGGGCAATTTTAATTTATGTTCTCCTAATTCATATTTTAGAGATCAGGCTTATTTTACGATGGGTTTCTTCACCGAAAGGCCATATTTTTCATATTCAATTTTAAAAATTGTCGCCGGCTCATTGTCATCGTCACCCACCTGCGATATTTTTGTAAACATCATCGGATATTTTTCCTGGATAAAAGCCAAATAGCGTTCAACTGTATTGATAATGAATCCGTCTTTTTGTGAGGAGTTTCGGCGCAGGTTTGCTGTCATAATATGCGTTACGCCATTATTTTGCAGGGTGTTCAGTAATGAGTCGGGGTAATATAGTTTCAATATCTGTTCCGGGCGAATCATTGATTTGAGGTCGCTTACGGATGAAATATAATTTAAACCCGCCGCCTTAATCTCCTGCGAAAATGCAACCCTGTTACCAGCATTCACCTTATCGGCGAAGTAAACCGTATCGCCAACAAAAAGCATCGCCGCCATATTCTCTTTGAGCATTGTAAACAGTTGAGGCGAAAGCTGCTTACCCGAAAATTCTTTGTAGTTGAACAATACGTATGCCGAATCATCTTTCATCCAGTTACTAAAAAAAACATCCGTTTTGTAAGTTGGCAACTGCATGATTCCATAAAAGTTACGGCCTTTTCCATATACAAATGATATTGAAGGTTTACGAACGGCAATCACTGCATCCTTTGGAAGATTAGCTGCTGCCCATTCGCTGGCTTTCAGGTAGTTTTTCCAGTCGGGAGTGAGTCCGCCATAACGGCCGCTTATTTGCTGATTATCTTTTGCCGCGACTGCTGTAACGGCAAGGCTCTGAAAAAAGATCAGCAATGCCAAAACAGGAATGACTATCTGTAGCACTTTAAACTTCTGTAATCCGGAAACATAATATAGCACTGAAAAGATCATTAAAAGCAGCAAGGGAACAGCCGGAATAATAAGCCGGCTTTGATCCCATTTGGTTTGTAAAACAATAAATGAGATTAAAAGAAAAGATCCGGCAAGTAAACCGGTAAAGAAAAGGTATTTATTTTTTTTAAAAGTAATCACCAGCGATCCTAATGCAAGCATGTAGATAAACAGGGTAACTGCCGAACTAACAGCCATTGCTGGTCCCATTTTTCGCATAGCAATCAATACAACAAAATGCTTCGAAATATAAAGTTTCGAGTTATCAACAAACCTAGTCAGAAATCCTGCCAGGTCTTCTTTCCCGGCCTGCGGATTATAATAATCCTTATTAAGCAATCCCGATCCCTGCGACGAAAACTGTAATCCGCCTTCGTGCCAGAACATATATTTTATACTTTGAAATACAAGAAATGCTAAGCCAAAAGCTACTACAGCATACAGCATATTTTTCCATTCACCCTGCAACAGGAAGTAACCCAGCACAGCAAACAAAGCTGTAAAACCTATATTTTTAGTAAGAGTTAGCGCAAGCAGGCATAAAGCAAGTAGCAAATGTCGTTTCACATCCTGTTTAAAGGTCATTGCCAGATCACTATCTATAAAACTTCGGAAGAAAACCAGGATAAATATCATTTGTATAAAAAGATAAAAGGCCTCGTTGTAGGTTTGGCTTGAATAATACAAAACAGACGAATTAACACTCAATAACAATAGTATGATCACCAGCAATGTGGAAGGTATCCGCGTACGAAAAGCAAGATAAAAGAAGTACATAAAACCCAGGATCAAAATCATGGAAAATACTTTGAGCGGAACCAGACTGATACCGAATATAGCTACAATGAGTGAAAGTACCATTGGATAAAGTGGCCCCTGGAAAGCCGGGTATTTAAAAGAATGAATAAACTCAGAGGCTCTGATAATATAAAATGAATCATCACCCGAAAGGCTGACCTTCGAATCGAAAAGCAAAAGGCTAAAAACAAAAGTAATTCCCAAAATCACCCAAATGAGCCATCCAAGCCTTTGATCCAGGAATTCATCCATTATTTGCAGAAGGTCTTTTGTTTGTGCCGGAGCAGCAGTCTTTTTAACTTTAGCGGTAGTATTCTTTAGATTTTTGGGATTCCCTGTTTTTGCAGCCATAAATAGATTCCAGTAATTTGATTGGTCAAAATGCACACAAATATCCGAATTTTTCCTGAATGCGCTGATGTACTTCCTTAAATCGCTTTTTCAAAGCTGAATAAATCCCCGAAATCATATACAGTACATGACTTATACTCTCCAAAACAGCTCTATTTGCAGCGAAGTAAGGGCAAAAACCTAAAGAATACAGGTACCGGCCTGCAATTCAACCGGAAAAATGTAATTAATTTTTGTAGTTTTGCGGTATATTGCAAGCGGTGCCGTATTTATGAAGAAAGAAGATATCAGGAACTTTTATGCCAAAACTGCTGCTTCGCGTGGCAAATGGGAACGGATGAACCGCTTTTATCACAAATCGTTGGAAAAGTATATATCCTCCATTATTCCTGAAGGCAAAAGGGTACTCGAAATTGGCTGCGGAAACGGCAACCTTTTGAATACAACCCGTCCGTCGTATGGAGTAGGCATTGATTTTGCCCCTGCTTATATCGAAACTGCCAGTAAACGCTATCCTGATCTTGTTTTCAAGGTCGACGATGTTGAAAATCTGCAACTTGACGAAATATTTGATTACATCATACTTTCGGACCTTACCAACTGTTTGTGGGATGTTCAGACGGCTTTTCATAATATAAAAAAACTTTGTCACCCGCAGACCCGGATCGTAATTTCACAATACAACTATGTGTGGGAGCCAATTTTACGCTCGGGCGAATTCCTCCATCTTAAACTTAAGCAACCGGCACAAAATTGGTTTTCGAATGGCGATACCTGTAACCTGCTGGAACTGGAGGGATATCAGATCGTCCGCAAGGAGCGTAAACTGTTGTTTCCAAAATATATCCCCATTATCAATTTCCTTTTCAATAAACTGCTTGCCAATCTACCTCTGATCAACCGCCTCGATTTGGTTAACCTGATTATTGCCAGGCCACTACTCAGCGACGATCAGCAGTACAGTGTTTCCATTGTTGTGCCGGCACGCAATGAAAAAGGGAATATTGAAAACGCGATAAAAAGGACACCTGCTTTCGGAACTCAACAGGAATTTGTATTTATCGAAGGCCATTCGGCTGACAATACTTACGAAGAAATGCTCAGGGTTAAGGATGCATATCCTGACAAGAATATAAAAGTGCTCCGTCAAAGCGGGAAAGGAAAAGGAAATGCGGTGCGCGAAGCATTTGAAGCAGCCTCGGGTGAAATCCTTATGATACTGGATGCCGATCTTACCATGCCTCCCGAAGAACTGCCAAAGTTTTACGACGCATTACGCTACAACAAAGGTGAATTTATAAATGGCAGCCGGCTGGTTTACCCCATGGATAAAAATGCAATGCGGTTTCTTAACCTGCTGGGAAATAAATTCTTCGGCATGTTTTTCAGTTATTTGCTTGGCCAGCGGCTGAAAGATACACTCTGCGGAACAAAGGTTCTGTATAAGAAAGATTACGATCAGATTACACGCAATCGCCATTATTTTGGCGACTTTGATCCATTCGGCGATTTCGACCTGATTTTTGGCGCCGCCAAACTTAACCTGAAGATCACCGAAATCATTATCCGGTACCGCGATCGTGAGTATGGAAGCACACAGATCAACCGTTTTAGTCATGGCTGGCTGCTGATAAAAATGAGCGCTTTTGCCGCCAAGAAAATTAAATTTAAATAAATTGCTGTTTCACCTGCCAACCATCATTTTATGGTTTGAATAAAACACCAGAATAGTCCCGTTTATGGATAAGCGTTTAGAAAATGAGATTGAGCATGGCAAATACCTGGCTCGTGAAGGTGCAGGTGAAGTGTGGAACTGGGAATCGCCGGCAGGCAAACTCCGCTGGCAGCGAAGGGTTAAGATGCTGACTACCCATTTAAAATCATCGGATAAGGTTTTGGAAATTGGGTGTGGAACCGGCTATTTTACAAAAGAAATTGTAAAAACCGGTGCCTTGGTTACAGCGATTGATATTTCGCCTGAGTTATTGAATATTGCAAAGCAGGAAATAACTGAAACCAATGTAAATTTTGTGATCGACAATGCCTATGATCTGAGTTTTAAAGACAATAGTTTTGATTCAATTGTCGGAAGTTCGGTACTTCATCACCTGGAAATCGGGAAAGCGATAAGCGAGATGTTCAGGGTACTGAAACCGGGTGGAAGCATATTTTTCACCGAACCCAATATGATGAACCCACAGATCGCCCTGCAAAAAAATATTCCTGCGCTGAAACGCAAACTCGGCGATTCGCCCGACGAAACAGCTTTTTTCCGTTGGTCGCTGAATAAACTTTTACGCAAGACCGGGTTTACTGAAATAATTATCAAACCTTTTGATTTTCTGCATCCGGCATTATCGCCATCACTCATACCTTTTGTTTCATCGCTGGGCGAAGCTGTAGAAAAAACTCCCATTTTAAAGGAAATCGCAGGGTCGCTGTATATTTCTGCGAAAAAACCATAAGACTATGATATCAGAAAATGTTAGATAATTGAAGTTAATAGTTAATGGAAAATAGTTAATGGAAAATAGTTAATGGGAAATAGTTAACGGAAAATAGTTAAGCGGAAAATAGTTAAGCGGAAAAAGTTAATAGAAAATAGTTAAAGGGAAATAGTTAACGGGAAATAATAACTAAAAAAAGGGTTAGTATGCGGTTACAAACCTTTGATTGGAAAGTAAAATATTTTTAAAATAAGAAATACAAAAAGCCCCGGAATGACTATTTTCCGGGGCTTTTTCGACTATTTGTTACTGAATTCCAGGTTATCGTTTTTTACACTGATCACTATTTTTTTATCCTTCTTTATCTCGTCAGCAAGTATCATTTTTGAAAGTTTATTCAGAATCTCGCGCTGTAAAACCCGTTTGAGCGGACGCGCACCGTATTGAGGATCAAAACCTTCGGATGCCAATATTTCGATTGCATCATCAGTTACCTCAAGATGTATGTCATTGGCAAGCAGCATTTCTTCTATCTTTTTAAGCTGCAGACGGACTATTTTCGCAATTTCCTTTTCAGTCAAAGGAGTGAACATGATTACTTCGTCAATACGGTTCAGGAATTCAGGTCTGATCGTCTTCTTCAGTAAATCCAATACTTCTTCACGGGTCTGGTCGAGAACCTTTTCGCGGTTCTGCTCATTGATAGTCTTCAGTTTTTCCTGAATCAGCATGGAACCGATATTGGAAGTCATGATTATAATGGTATTTCTGAAATCTGCTGTACGGCCTTTATTATCGGTTAACCGGCCATCATCAAGAACCTGGAGTAAAATATTAAAAACATCCGGATGAGCTTTTTCCATTTCATCGAAAAGAACTACGGAATAAGGTTTACGGCGCACTTTTTCTGTGAGCTGACCGCCTTCATCATAGCCTACATATCCCGGAGGCGCCCCAACTAGCCTTGAGACAGAATGCCGTTCCTGGTATTCGCTCATATCAATACGAACAAGGGCATTCTCGTCGTTGAACATATAATCGGCAAGGGCCTTGGCTAGTTCGGTTTTTCCAACTCCGGTTGTTCCCAAAAAAATAAAGGAACCCATAGGCCGTTTTGCATCCTGCAACCCGGCACGGCTGCGGCGAATAGCATCCGAAATTGCCTGTATGGCTTCGTCCTGACCTATCACTCTTTTATGAAGTTCATCTTCGAGATGCAGTAATTTTTCATGCTCGCTTTGCAACATCCGGGTTACCGGTATTCCTGTCCAGCGGGCAACAACCTCGGCTATTTCTTCAGATCCTATCTCTTCCTTTACCAAGGCAGAATTGACTTGCATCAGGTTAAGCTCTTTTTTGAGTTGCTCTAGTTTTGCAGCGGCTTCCTGTGTTTTGCCATAGCGAAGTTCGGCTACCAGGCCATAATTTCCTTCGCGCTCAGCCTGTTCGGCCTCGAATTTATAGTCTTCAATATTTTTTTTCTGCTGCTGAATGCCATTTACAAGGTTGCGTTCGGCTTCCCATTTCGATTTCAGGGCTTTTCGTACTTCATCGAGGTTGGCAATCTCTTCGTTGAGTTGTTTGAGTTTTACCTCATCTTTTTCGCGTTTTATCGCTTCACGTTCAATTTCCAACTGGCGGATCTTGCGTTCTTTTTCGTCCAGTTCTTCAGGAACCGAATTTATCTCGAGCCTGAGTTTGGCTGCAGCCTCATCAATCAGATCGATGGCTTTATCGGGCAAAAACCTGTCAGTGATATACCTTTGCGAAAGCTCAACAGCAGCAATAATAGCCTCATCTTTGATACGAACCTGGTGATGGGTTTCATACCTTTCCTTAAGTCCCCGCAAGATTGAAATCGCATCCAGGGTATCCGGCTCATTCACCATCACCACCTGGAAACGGCGTTCCAGCGCTTTGTCTTTTTCAAAATATTTCTGGTATTCAGCCAGCGTGGTGGCACCGATAGCACGGAGTTCACCACGGCTGAGAGCTGGTTTTAAAATATTCGCAGCATCCATGGCACCTTCTGAGGCACCTGCTCCAACCAGCGTATGAATTTCATCGATAAACAAAACTACATTACCATCCGAAGCCATCACTTCCTTAACAACGCTCTTGAGCCTTTCCTCAAATTCGCCTTTGTATTTTGCGCCGGCAATAAGGGAACCCATATCAAGGGAAAAAATAAGTTTGTTTTTCAGGTTTTCAGGAACATCACCACTGATAATCCTATGTGCAATGCCTTCGGCAATGGCGGTTTTACCTACGCCAGGTTCACCGATCAGTATTGGATTGTTTTTGGTACGTCGTGTAAGTATTGTAAGCACACGCCTGATTTCTTCGTCACGGCCGATAACCGGGTCGAGCTTGCCTTTGCGGGCCAGGTCGTTAAGGTTTCGCGCATATTTATTGAGGGCATTGTATGTATCCTCGGCTGTGGCGCTGGTGGCTGAAGAGCCTTTGCGCAGTTCAGCAATGGCTGCCTTCATATCTTTTTCGTTGGCGCCCAGCTGTTTCAGGAGTTTCGATACGCTGTCGCCTGAAGCCAGGATACCAAGAATTACAAGTTCGATGGTGATAAACTCATCACCAAAGTCTTTCATCATAGCTTCTGCCTTTTGCAAAGCTTTTGAAGCGTCATTCGAGAGAAATTGCTCACCGCCCTGCACTTTAGGTAACGATCCAATCAGCGAATCAATTCCTTTTTCGAGCGTATTGAAATCGATGCCCAGCTTATTAGTAATGAAACGAAGCACATTATCATCAGTCGTCAGTATGCCTTTCAGAAGATGGGCATTTTCGATGGACTGATTCTGGTTTACTGTAGCTATCTGCTGAGCCTGCTGAACAGCTTCCTGTGCTTTGATGGTGTATTTATTGAAGTTCATTTTATTGGTATTATTACAGAGTAAAAGAAATCAACAAATACACCAATCTAAAAATATCACTAAAATATGCCATTTTGTCAATATAAATTCACAGATATATGTCATTATGACATGCAATAAAACACATCAAACACTTGTAACATTTTTCAACAGATAGTAAAGATGAAATCAATTCCGATTTTTTTCTGGTGCTAATTAGCAACAATCAGCTTGCGGACCAGATTTTTACCCTCGATTGAGATTTTCAATAAATAGATTCCTGAAGTCAAATAACCGGGATCAAATTCATAATTGTTATCAGGTGTAGAGTTGCTAAAAAGTAAGACGCCTTTTATATCATACAGCGAAATATTCATTGTGGAATTGCTGTTACGTTTGTTTTCGACCCGGATTTTATGGGATGCCTGAATTTGAATAATCCGCAACCCTGCTAATTTATCATCTTTCGCTGTGCCGGTAGTATTTTCTTCAAACAGCCTAAAAATAGTTCCGCTTGTAATACCGGCAATATAGAGTTGACCCTTAGAATCTTCGCCGAACGCACTGAAATTATTGCCCTGAGATTGTCCAAAATCACTCGATATCCATGAATCAGCTTCTTTGTGAAGTGTCCATATTTTATCGGAGCAATAATCCGTAAAAAAGTAATATCCATAGTAAGGTGATGAAACATTGCCCCTGTAAACGTAACCACCGGTAACCGAGCATCCTGTACTATGATCATAGGAAAATACCGGCGAAGTTAATTTTGCACCGGGAGCACAATCAGTTGTATTGTAAGGCAGGTTTCCTTCGTAGCATCTCCAGCCATAGTTTTCGCCACCTTTACTTGTGGCAGGCTGGAAGTTAATTTCTTCAACTTTATTCTGACCCACGTCCGCAATCCATAAATCGCCGGTGAGGCGATCAAAACTGAACCTCCATGGATTGCGCAAGCCTAGTGCCCATATCTCCTTGAGGTAACCTGCACTGTCGATAAATGGATTTGTGGCAGGAATGGCATAAGGATTTCCATGGTCAACATCAATACGCAGCATCTTTCCAAAATATACACCAGGATTTTGCGCAAGGTTTTGTGGATCACCACCTGATCCCCCGTCGCCAAAACCTATGTATAAAAAGCCATCGGGACCAAAATGCAAATCTCCTCCATTATGATTGGAATAAGGCTGACGGAAAGCAAGTAACTTTAGCTCACTCTGAGGATCGGCCTGATCAGAGTTGGCGGGATTTGCACTGAATCTGGAAATATTTGAACTATCACCTTTACCTATATAATTAACATAAAAATATCCATTGGCCTTATACTGCGGATGAAAAGCCAGGCCAAGCAAACCTTTTTCCCCACCATTAGCATCAATACGTTCGCGAATATCAAGAAAAGGATTTGCATTCAGAATACCTTTTGAATTTAAAATTCTGATAGTACCAGCCTGTTCAGTAATAAAAAGTCGGCTGTCGCCTGCATTTGTAATACCCAAAGGAGACGTAAAGCCTGTGGCAAAAGGAATAAGTGTATTGGTAACCGGAGTATTCTGGCTATAACCGTTAATGCATGTCAACATTAAAAACAAGAATGGAAAAATTACGTTCAGTAGTTTCATGGCTGACTGTTTTAGGTAAAACTGATTTAAATGCCTTAATACATGGACAAAACAATCTTTTCAAAATATTGTTTGAAGCAGTTGAGTGATAAAGCAGGAATGAGACCTTAGATTCAAATTAAGAATATAGTAAACAGAGCATTATAATACAAGCAGGTCATAACAGGCTCGATTTTCTCCAAAAAAAAACCGCCGAAACCGAACAAACGGCTGGCAGTTTTTAAATATTCAGCAGACCCAAAAGCCTATTTGACCAGTTTTACATTTACTGCATTAGGTCCCTTTGGTCCATTTACAACTTCAAATGAAACCTTATTATTTTCTTTTATTGGCTCTTCGAGGCCATTGATATGAACGAAAACGCTTTTTCCGGATAATGTATCATTTATAAAACCATATCCTTTCGAGTCATTAAAGAAGGCCACAATTCCGGTCCTGATCAATTCACCGGCTCCGGGCTCAACATATTTGGGAACACCGATCTCGATGTCTTCAGCCTTAATCGCTACTCTTTTGGTTAAATCGGGAGGTGTGGATGTAATTCTTCCATATTCGTCAACGTAAGCAATCATTTCATCAAGGTTGTTGCCATCTCTGCCGTCACCCTTATCAAGCCTCTTTGCTTCTTTTTCTTTTCTTTTTTTCTCTTGTTTAGTGCGATTTTCCCTTTTACCAAAAGTTTCACGTGCTCTTCCCATAATTTAGTTTTAAGTTATTTAAATGAATTCGATCCTGACTGCAAGTATAATCAATAAATGATATAATATCTTGTATAGATACATATCAGATGCAAAAGTACATTAAAAGATGGCATTAATGTATTTTAAATTCAATTCATTTTTGGCAGTAGATCTGCAGCAAAACAAAGGAGCAAATAATTAGATTGTCAGACGAAATTTGTAAAACATTTTAGTTTAAATTTGAAACCTATTTGAAAATTTATGCAAAAGGTTACAGCATTACTGATTCTTTTATTTATAAGCGCATCATTTGCTAAGGCGCAGGATATAATAACCCTTAAATCAGGCAACGAACTAAAAGTAAAAATCATAAACCTGAATCCTAAAGATGTCACCTTCATTCCTGAATATAGCGCCGATACTGTAAGCCTGTTGCGTGAGGAAATAACTATGCTTCAATATAAAACCGGCATTATTATATACCTATCAGACAATGAAAAGCAAATGCCTGCTTCAACTTTTAGCGGATCAACTCCCGACAGCATGTATGCTTTAGGCGAAAGAGACGCAACCTTATATTACAAAGGATACAAAGGAGCTGCCATAGGAACGCTGATTACCAGTTTTTATATTCCCTGGGGATTGATTCCGGCTATTGCATGTTCATCAACACCTCCAAAAGCCTATAACCTGGGGTATAAGGATAAAAATCTTATGGAAAATCCGGAATATTATGCCGGTTATACGGATAAGGCATATAAAATTAAAAAGAAAAAAGTATGGACTAATTTTGGAATTGGCACAGGTGGTACTTTTGTATTTATTATACTTTTAACTACCTTAACTGTATTAGCATACAGGTAAGCATCGCTTATTGTTTTATTCATTGATTTCGCATTTAAGAGGGATAACTCTGTTATATCATAAAATCATACTTTTTCCAGACATCTGCAAAACACATAAAGGTGTTACTTTTGTTTATTATCAGAATGGGAGAAGCATTAAAACCCTTTGCAAGCTGAATGGCAGCTACAAATTAGGGTGAAATCCTTTAAAAATCAATGCATAATCCATCATGCAGAATACCATTTTAAAAATACGGCTACACACCATTTTTGTTTTAGAGCAGGCACTTCCAACTTTTTCATTGTGGATGAGGAAGATTTCGTAAATTTATCACGTCTTTAAAAGGAAAGCCATATCCAACCACAACCACAAACATCTGTTTATATACTTCCTATGAAAACTATAATAGTGATTGACGATGACAAGATGATTCTGATGATCCTGAAGCAAACGCTTACCAAGGAAGGATATCGTGTTTTAACTGTTGAAAGCGGCGAAGAAGGAATTGCAATGCTTGCCACATCAAATGCTGATCTTGTTCTCACCGATTACATGATGCCGGGAATGTCGGGGATTGAAGTACTCAACATCATCAAACAAAACCAGCCATTGCTTCCCATAATAATGTTAACCGGGCATGGCGATGTTGCATTAACCATTAAGGCAATTCAACTTGGAGCCATTGATTTTATTGAAAAGCCTATACATTCGAAAGAACTGATTGAAGTTATTAAGCGCACACTCGAAATAAGCGAACAGGTTCAGAGTGTATCGCAACCCTTCACCAGGGATACGCGTAAAGTGATTGAAGAAAACTCGTTGATAGGGAAAGTACCGGTGATGCGTGAAATTTTTAAAAATATAGGAAGGATTTCATTAAACAGAATCAGTGTGCTTATTACCGGCGAAACCGGAACAGGCAAAGAACTGATAGCGAAGCTTATACATCACAGTGGCATTACCCGCGAATTTCCGTTTGTGGTGGTTAACTGCTCGGCGCTTAATGACGATTCGCTTCAAAAGGAACTGTTTGGATACGAAAAAGATGCTTTCCCCGGTGCAAACGAAAACAAAAGAGGGAAATTTGAAGTTGCAGGAGAAGGCACTATTTTTCTGGACGAAATCTCAAACCTGTCGGATAATGTTCAGATAAAACTTTTCAGGATATTGCAGGATATGGAGTTTGAAAAGCCCGGATTATCTGAACTTTTACCTTTAAAGGCCAGAATTATAGCTTCGACCAATAAAAATCTGGAACAGCTTATTGCAGAAGGCCATTTCAGAGAAGAACTTTATTACCGGCTTAAAGTATTTACGATAGAGCTGCCGCCCCTGCGCAAACGGAAAGACGATATTAACGAACTAACCTATTTCTTTATTCAGAGATACAACCGGAAACTGCAAAAAAATATAACCCAGGTTGGCGATGGGGTTTTCGATAAACTTAAAGGCTATAACTGGCCGGGGAATATCAGGGAACTGGAAAATTCGATACTTCAGGCAATGATTTTTGGCAGAGGAAACCTGCTTGAAAAAGAGAATATTTCAATCCCTCAGAACAACACTACAATGACAGGACTTTCAATTGAAGCACTTACAACACTCGACGAAGTTGAAAAAGTTTATATAAAACAGGTGCTGCTTTATGCGAAATGGAATAAAGTAGAAGCCTCGCGGATACTTGGCATTTCACGCCCTACGCTGAATGCTAAAATTGAAAAATATGAAATCAAAATGAACTAATCATTGACTGGTTAAACCCTATTTTTATCTTAGGATTACGCCATCCATAGATTTTCAGATTTCATAACTGATTCTACTGATATTCATGCTACCTTTTATGGTGTAAAATATTTTTACATCAATGTAAATTATTTCTATAATTGTTTTTATTTTTAAATATCTGTTTATCAATATTTTATAGTCATATTATCTCATTTATCGCCTATATAATGTAAATTATTAAAATATTTTTACACTCATTGCTTGCTTTGCCTACTCAGATTCAGTAATTTAGTCAGACGAAAAAAGCAACTAGTAAAAATATTTTACACCATGAAAACTCTCCGGACTCTCGTAAGCACAATAGTACTTTTAATAGTTTCATTAACCGGATTTACACAAACCAGGGTTACAGGGCATGTTTTTGCAGAAGTAGTTGAATCAGTAAGTGCCAGTTCCCAGTCGCAATCATCATTAACAATCCAGAGAACAAATACCGAAAGTATTGATTTCGGCCAGATTGAAATAAAAAGTGCTGCATCAGCATCATGTTCGCTGATATTAGGAAAAGCTAACCTCACCGGCAACAACAAGCTGCATATTTCGATGGAAACATCAGCTTCTGGAACTCAAAGCCTGGACGGTAATGCCATTAACGGATATCAGTCGATAAACCTGCAATGCCAGCCCGATGCAAAAATGCTTGATCAGAGTGCTTTGTCCTACCGGGGCGATGTTAATGTGGTTTTAGCTTACAACTAAACATATCATCAGAATATTTCTTCAAAATCATCAATCACTTTTCTATAATTAAAACAGAATATTCAGCTTATAATCCGCAACTACTTCCCTTCTAAAATTTAACCAGGCGTAAATCTTAATCCACCCAGAACTCTAGTCCAACTGTTTAGCTCATATCGCTGGTTAAGGTTACGCCTGTTTTCTTCTCTCTTATCACTTCCGTTTTGAAATTTATTTCTGGCTATATATTACCTTGTATTTCCGACTGGCAATATACAGCGTATTGAACGTAATGCTATTTCCGGCTATTCATTCTGCATTTGAAGTTACCATAAAGTTCTTTCCGCCGAAAAATTTTCCCAATCAGATCTTACAATAAATCTCATGTTGAGAATTAATTTGTCTCAATTTGATAACATTTGATTCTGATGGACCTTTTTCAATTCATTGTTTTTACTAATGATAAAATTTATTTTCAACTTTTAAATCACTGAATATCATATATTTAAAAAATTGTTTAAAATAATTCAGAGTTTGGCACGAACCGGCATCCCGAATATTGGCACAGTTTATGAATTATACTTTACATCGCTCAAAACGATTTAAATCCAACTAATAACAACTCTAAAAAACTTAAAACAAATGAAAAAATTATCCATTCTCTTATCACTGGTTGCAATCCTTTCAATCGCTTCATTTACTGCTAAAGCTCAGGTAAAAGCAACTGCTGAAGCTTCTGCCAATATTGTTGGCCCAATTTCAATCACTAA
>JBBSDG010000064.1:0-14897 GCA_038249635.1 Bacteroidales bacterium
AATGTTCAACTCCTTCGGGGGCTGAGGTTGTTTTTGTTTTGTTTTTCCGTGGGTTACACCCACGGTTATTATTGTTTAGCCCCTTCGGGGCTGATCTTTTTTTGAAGGTTTTAACAAGATACAATGTTCAACTCCTTCGGGGGCTGAGGTTTTTTTTATTTTGTTTTTCCGTGGGTTACACCCACGGTTATTATTGTTTAGCCCCTTCGGGGCTGATCTTTTTTTGAAGATTTTAACAAGATATAATGTTCAACCCCTTCGGGGCTGATCTTTTTTTGAAGATTTTAACAAGACATAATGTTTAACTCCTTCGGGGGCTGAGGTTTTTTTTATTTTGTTTTTCCGTGGGTTGCACCCACGGTTATTATTGTTTAACTACCTTCGGGGCATAAGTTTGACTCAACTTCAAGTCATTTCATTTAGCAAAGGATAACCAGGTTCACTTCTTCCTACTTGAAGTATATATTGAATTACCCGGTTAACCGGCTTTATTTATTTCTTACCTTTTTTATTTTCACATTCCCGTCGGGTCTCACATATAATACACCGCTTATCACTATGGTATCACCAACCTGAAGTCCGTCAGTTATTTCAACAATATCGCTGTTACGTATTCCGGTTTCAACATTCTGAAAAGCAGCTTTGCCATCCTTTACCAATACTACCTGGTTCGAAAGTGCATCTGGAATTATTGCATTGGTAGGAACAACAATGCCTTTCAATTTTTCGTTTAGTAAAACTTTTACAAAAGCTCCGGGGCTGATATTTCCCTTATTGAGCCTCGCGCGTACTTTAATATTACGTGTTGCTGTATTGATTTGTGGCTCAACTGCGCTAATCGTTGCCGTTAAATCTTCTTTAGAAGCATTTGTTTGAATATGTATGGTTTTACCGATTTTTACCAGGTTAACATAGGCTTCGGGGATTGAAAAATCGATTTTAATTTTATCCGTTTCCTGCAAGGTGCCGATTACAGTTGCCGTCGATACATAAGCACCTTCGCTTACAAGCCGGAGTCCCAGGCGGCCTGAGAAGGGTGCTTTAATAACAGTTTTGTCGATTTGTGCCTGCAGTACGTTGATATTGGCATTGTAAACATTAACCTGGCTCAGTGCTGCATCGTAACCAGCCTGATCCACGCCATTAACGGCAAGCAGCTTTTTGAGCCGTTGTTCTGTTTTTTCGGCCAGCTCGAGTTGTACTTTTTGCTGTTGCAGTTGTGCCTTTAGATCAGCATCGTTTACTTTTGCCAAAACGGTTCCTTTGGCAACCCTGGCTCCATCAGGAATGTTGAGGTATGTAAGGCGGCCGCCAACTTCGGGATGAAGTTCTACCATTTCGTCGGATAAAACCGTTCCGTTCACTTCAATATCCGAAGAGAAATCAGTATTTCCGGCTATCATAACATCAACAGCAACAGGTGGCTTTTCTTTTGAGGCAGTTTTATCATCTGCTTTGCTTTTACACGAAATCATTGCTGCCAGTATCAAAGGCATGCCGATCAGTATATTGATTTTCATATTTTGTGCGTATTTTGGATTATGTTAGCTTTAATTTTTGTAATGATATCAAACAACTCCGGGTATTGAGAACCTGAAAGCCCGTTCAGAACCATTTCATTCATTTCCGCGAAAGATTCTTTTATTTCAGGAATTGACAGTTTCGCTTTTTTAGTTAATACAAGGCTTTGTTTCCGGCGGTCGTCAGTTTTTCGCACCCTGGTTACATACCCTTTTTCCGAAAGATAGTCAACCATGCGAACCACACTTACTTTGTCTGTATCAAGCAGAAAGGCAAGCTCCTGCTGAGTTATTTCACCTGAGTGGCTTCCAATAAGTACCAACGTATAATAATACCTGTCGATATCGAGGTGCTGAAGTTTTGTCCGGAGCAAATGCAGATAGCCTTTCCCCAGTAAGGTGAAAATCCTTCCTAATGGCTGTTCAACCTGCAACTTTAGTATAGGGGACATGGGATAATTTTATGCAAAAGTAGTACAAAATGCAAATGGTTTACATTGTTAACTATATTTTGTTTTTGATGGAAGTAAATAAGGCTTTTGATATGGGTTTTGGATAAATGTGTCAGCGAATATTCCTGAAATTGCTTAAGCCTCATTCATCTATGGTATTTTATATAATATATATTGCATATTAAACTTTGTGAAGCTTTGTTTGTTAACTATTTAAATTTTTCAATACCACCTATTATCCTTTTTCAGTTTTTTTAGCTTGCCGTTTTAAATAGTCCAATTAAAATCATCATATCAATAACTTATATTTATGACTAAAAAGTTAAGAAGCGATACTATTAACTGGGAGAATGTGTGGAACCTTAAGAACCTGGCGCAGATAATAGTTGGAACCGGAATGGCCGTATTTGCCATGAAAGGATTTATGATTCCCAACCAGTTTATGGATGGCGGTGTTACCGGAATTTCCATTCTGCTGCATGAAATCTCGCATATCAACATCAGCATTTTTATAATTGTTTTTAACCTTCCGTTTATATACCTGGGGTATAAAAAAATCGGGAAAACCTTTGCTGTTCAAACTACAATGGCAGTAATTCTGTTGGCTTTGGGGCTGATATTTATAGAAATAAAGCCAGTTACCACTGTTCCTTTGCTGATTGCAATATTCGGCGGTATTCTGATAGGTACCGGTGTTGCTTTGGTGATCCGGAGCGGAGGAGTGATTGACGGTGCCGAAGTAATTGCCGTGTTTACTAAGCGGAGAACAGGGTTTTCGAACAGCGAAATTATCATGTTATTTAATACATTCATCTTTGCCGGTGCAGCTTTTCATTTCGGTCTCGAAACAGCTATGTATTCGCTGATTACGTATTTTGCCGCTACCCGTGCAACCGATTATGTGGTGGATGGAATTGAGCAATATACCGCCATCAATATTATCTCATCACAACATGATAAGGTTAAAGATTTACTGGTAAATGAACTGGGGAAAGGCATTACCGTTTATAAGGGAGAACGGGGATATTTGCCTGGTAGTTTCGAAATTAAAACCGATTGCGAAATTATTGTGGCCATTGTTAACCGTTTGGAAATAAATCAGATACAGGAAGCGGTGATATTAATTGATCCAAAAGCCTTTATTTATGTACACAGTATAAATGAAGCATCGGGCGGAATTTTGAAGGTAAAAGGACATCGGAAGTAGAACGCCTGTTCAATTATTATAATGATACTAAAATCAATTAATCAGGTGTAAATCCAAAAGGATGTATTCCACTCAGGTAATACTATCGATTTCACTCGCAAAAATAAAAAGTTACTACATGAAAGAATTTGTAATCAACTTGTTGAAAGATAATCTCCCGAATGTTTATTATTACCATAATTATGAACATACTCTTTATGTTTTGGAAAAAGCCCGGGAAATAGGCAATTACGAGGGATGTTCGGAAAAGGAACTGAATTTATTAAGTACTGCAGCCTTGTGGCACGATACAGGCTATATTAAAACCTACGGCAATCATGAAGAGGAAAGTTGCACATTGGCACGGCAATATTTGCCCGGGTATGGATTTTTAACTTCAGATATTGAAACAATATGTGGTATGATAATGGCCACCAAAATACCCCAATCACCAAAAAACAAACTGGAAGAAATACTTGCTGATGCTGATCTTGAATACCTTGGATCTGATACTTTCGGCATAAAGGCTGAAAGCTTATTCCGTGAATATCAAAATATAAAGCCTGGTTTAACTGAAGCAGACTGGAACAAGGCGCAGATTTCGTTTCTTCAGAAACACCATTACTTTACCAGGTTTTGTAAACTGAACAGGGAACAGAAAAAACAAATTTATTTAAATCAACTTTTGAAGGAGCTTAAATAAAATGGCTTTGAGGAGCCGGTTATATTACCTCAGCGTGTTTGCTTTAAAAGGCAATACTGAGATTTTGATGCGTGAGAATTGCAGGGATTGACAGGCTCGGAATTCAATATAATTATCATCATTAATTAACAGACTCCAAAAATGAAAAAGCTGACATTTAAATTATGCAGTTCAATACTATTATTAATATCCTTATTATTAGCTATACCTGCCATTGCTCAACTCAGGCCCGCTAATCTGAGCCAATTTACGGAAAAGGATGGCGTTCCTGGCTCAAAGGTTAGTTCGGTATTAGTCGATAAATTCGGATATATATGGGTAGGAACTATTAACGGATTAGCGAGGTATGATGGTTACGAATTCAAACGATTCTACAGCAATCCCAATGATTCTTCATCCATAAAGGGTCTTGTTGTATCGTCGCTTTTCGAAGATCGTAAAGGGCAGATATGGATTGGCACCTCTCCCGGATATCTGAATGTATATAATCCTGTCAGCCGGTCATTCAGGCAATACGACTTTGATGGCCTGGTTAGTCGTCCTTCCAGTGTTGAAGCAAACATAAACACTATGTGTCAGGATGATAAAGGCCGGATTTACTTTGGTATTCAGACTTATTATAATGAATCTATCACAACTGGACTACTGTATCTGGATGAAAATGATAACACAATAAAAAAATTCCCTGTTCCTGATAGCCTGCAAACTAACAATGTGGTAAAAATTACCAAAGATAAAACAGGTAACATCTGGTTTCTGAGTTACAACGGACTTTATAAAATAGATGCCAACCGTAATCTTAAGAAAATTCATTTTCAGTCACTCGAAGAAAGGTTAAAAAAGAACTCGGAAAACATTTTTAATATGGAAGCTGATGATGAAGGGCATCTCTGGTGTATTTCTCAAAAGTCAGAGTTATATGACATTAACGTACAAACCGGTAGTTATAAAAATTATTCTATTGATAAACTCATTAAAGGGAAAAAAGATGATTCTTACGCGGGAGCTATTGAATTGGATAAAAATGAGAATATCTGGATCGGCACAAATACAGGATTGCATTTTTTTAACAGAAAAACAGAAAAATTTGAAGGATTCGTTAATGAATCGAATAATGGAATAGAAAATGCTGAAATATTGGATCTGAAATTTGATTCATTTGGAACGCTTTGGATCGGTACATATTTAAACGGATTACTAAAATATGAAGAAAGGGCCGTTTTAAAATCCTATAGTTTTGATAAGAATAAAAAAGTTTCACTGAGTCCTGGCTGGGCAAGCAATCTGTGTGAAAGCAGTGATGGCAAAATATGGATATGTACCTCTGGCACGGGTGATGCTTCCGGTATAAATGAGTTGGATCCTCACAACGGCTCTATTCATACCTACCCTTTCAAAACACTACTTCCGAATAGCAATATAGTATTTGGAATTGCAGAAAAATCTCCGGGAGAATTGTATATCAGCACATTAACGGGAAATTACCTGTTTCTTCCAAAAACAAATTCGGTGAAGAAAATAAAATTAAACGGTGTTCCCGATTCACTGATAATTTTCCAGTTCTTCAAGGATAGCAGGGAAAATCTTTGGCTATGCACTAACAATGGACTATTTAAAAGAAACAGAGGGACTGATAGGTTTACAAGATATGATTTGAGCCTGATTAAAGGTAGTAATGCAAGCAATAATGAAATTTCCAAAGCATTCGAGAGTAAAAAACATGGTTTGTGGCTTTTAACCAACAACGGTTTGTTTTTATACGACTATAAAACGGATAAAATAGTCAGGCATGGAATTGATAAAAAATCGGGTGATATGTTTATTACACAAGATATTAATTCCTTTTATGAAGATACTGCCGGAATTGCATGGGTTGGCACCTGGCAAGGCGGATTAAGCAAGTATAATGTCGAAACCGGTAAAATAAAAACCTACACCCGTAATGATGGTATGCCTTCCATGAGTGTGCAAGGCATATTGCCTGATGAAGCAAATAACAGCTTATGGTTAAGTACCTTCGAAGGTCTGAGTCGGTTTAATATAAAGACGGAACAGTTTAACAATTATTCGATTGCTGATGGAATTCAAAGTCAGTTGTTTGCTGATGGGGCTTATTTAAAAACTTCACATGGTCTGTATATTTTTGGTGGCTCAAATGGAATAACAATTTTTAATGATAAAGATGTCGCTAATAATTCCATTCCTCCGTTAATGTTTTTAACAGATTTAAAACTGTTTAATAAGTCTGTAATGTCAGGTGAAAATTCGATACTCAAAAATCCAATTTATGATACAAAGGAAATTACACTGCCTTACGATCAGAAAAATATATCCATCGAATTTATGGCTTTACACTATTCGAATCCGCTAAAAAATAAGTGTGCCTACAAACTCGAGAATTACGATAATGAGTGGCGCGATGCAGGTAACCAGCATATTGCCACCTATCCTATGTTACCACCCGGAGAATATATATTCAGGGTAAAAGCCGCCAACAATAACGGAGTATGGAATGAGCAGGGTGTATCGTTGCGGATAATTATCAGTCCGCCATGGTGGAAAACGATCTGGGCATATATTGTATATTTTTTACTCCTGATTGCTGCCGGATTTGCCGCAGATCGCTACTTCCGTGACCGGGTAATCCGAAAAGAAAGGGAACGTAACAGGAACCGCGAACTGGAGCAGGCAAAAGAAATAGAGAAAGCCTATACCGAACTCAAAGCCACCCAATCCCAACTTATCCAATCCGAAAAAATGGCCAGCCTTGGCGAACTTACCGCCGGTATCGCTCATGAAATTCAAAATCCTTTAAATTTTGTCAATAATTTTTCGGAAGTAAATATTGAGCTTATTGATGAAATGCAATTGGAAATGGAGAAAGGAAACCTGGCTGATGCAAAAGCAATTTCAAATGATATTAAAGAAAACGAACAAAAGATTAACCATCACGGCAAACGGGCCGATGCCATCGTAAAAGGCATGCTTCAACATAGCCGCAGCAGCAATGGGGTTAAAGAACCAACCGACATTAATGCCCTGGCTGATGAATATTTACGCCTGGCTTATCATGGTTTACGGGCAAAGGATAAATCGTTTAATGCAAGCATGAAAACTGAATTTGATCAGTCAATCGGGAAGATAAATGTAATTCCACAGGATATCGGAAGGGTAATCCTGAATCTGCTTATAAACGCATTTTATGCGGTTACCGAAAAAAAAACTCAATTAGAAAAAGAATTGGTGGTTGGTTCAACCCTAACAGGGTTTCAATCCCTGTCAGGGTTAAAACCATACGAACCAACTGTTTCGGTCAGCACTAAGTTGGTCAATCCTCAGGCAACCGATGGAGGACCGAGGGTGGTCGAAATAATAGTAACCGACAACGGCAACGGCATTCCTCAGAAAGTCCTGGATAAAATTTTCCAGCCTTTCTTTACAACCAAACCAACGGGGCAGGGGACGGGATTGGGATTGAGTTTGAGTTATGACATTGTGAAAGCTCACGGTGGAGAGTTGAAAGTTAAGACAACGCAGGCTCACGCGGATGACCCGGCCGGATTTGGAGAAGGCCTGCCTGCCGGACAAGCAGGAACCAGTTTCATCATTCAGTTACCAATTAATTAAATACCTCTTTTCATCATTTTTAATCTTTAACAACTGTATTTTATGAAACAGATTAAAAAACAAAAATTCCTTTTGCAAGTAGTCCTTATTTTTAGTCTGGCCTGCACATTTTCAACCTTAAATGCACAGTCGCAGCTAATAGAACCCACTTATTTTTCCATCTCTGAAGGACTGGTGTCGCCCACCGTTAATGCGGTGATCCAGGACAACTATGGTATTATCTGGATAGGTACCACCAATGGATTACAAATGTACGATGGCTATAAATTTCAAACCTTTAAAAACGTGCCTGGCAAACCCACCAGTTTGCAAAACAACTTAGTCTGGAGCCTGCTTGAAGATGCCAATCATGACCTGTGGGTTAGCAATGGCAAAGGAGTATCAAAATATAACCGGCAGAAAAATGAGTTTAAAAACTATGAATTTGCACCTGCTTTTAATTTTACCCGCGAATCGCAAGTAGCTGGTTTTAAGCTTTATATTGATTCGCAGAAACGATTGTGGGTAAATACCTTAAATGTTCAACTGTTAAAGTACGATGAAGCAACAGACACATGGAAGTACGCCAAATATGAACTGCCACACTCCGCTAAACCTGACCAGGTAGGACCTTCGCTCGCCATTATTGAAGATTTAAATGGTGGACTTTGGATGGGTTCGCCTAATTATGGCTTGATGCACCTTCCAAAAAATAAAGCTGCTTTTAAACCGGTTCCAATCGAAAAAACAGGTGGCTTCGACTTTATCAAAACTGAAAATAACATAACTGCATTATTTGCAGATGCTTCCAACACCTTGTGGATTACAACCCGAAATGGAGTGTATAAATACAATCCTTCATCGGGCACTTTTAAGATAATTAAAGAATATAACGAGGATCAATTGAACGGCTGGAATCAATGGAACAGCATCTTAAAAGATCCTGAAGGCAATATCTGGATCGCAAATAACTATAGGGGAATATTAAAGTTCGGGGGCATCACCGATCGCTATGAAGAAATTTCCATTGCCGGAAAAGTAAAAATGAGCGGACACGGCTATATCTATACACTCACACAATTTATGATTGACCGGAGCGGCATTTTCTGGTTTGGCAGTCGTGAATTTGGGTTGCTGAAATACAATCCGGTGAATAAACCCTTCTCATTTTATGCACACGATGATACCAATCCCAGGAGTATAAGCCCCAATGGAGTATATGGCATCCTTGCATCCAGAGTAAAACCGGGAGTTGTATATGTTGGAACACGAGGCAATGGCATCAATATTTTAGACCCTAAAAAACAAACTTTTGAAAAAATAACTTTTAAAGCAGCAGGCGATCAGTTTGGCGGATCGGCCAGAAGTATTTCCGAAGCTGATGACGGCTCACTCTGGCTCGGAACCTGGGGCGATGGATTAATAAAGCTGGATAAAAATTACAAAGAAGTTAAGCGTTATAAATACGAACCTAAAAATTCTAATTCAATCTCCAACAATCAGGTGCGTGTAATTAAACCTGACAAGCAAGGCAGGCTTTGGATAGGCACAAACAGTGGGCTTAATATTTTCGACCCACAATCGGGCAAATTTCAGCGAGTGTCAAGCAAATTAACAAGGAACTATCCAAATGATCTGGTTACAGAGATGGAGCGGCTTATTCTTTCGAATCAAAAAATAGGCATAATCGATCAGGTTGTTGATAATCAAATACTATCGGTGCCCGTGGAAATAAAAATTGCCGGCACTTATTTAGTAATGGCAGTAGGTGAAGGAACTGATGGCAGCATGGCGGATTATGGATGGATTGAAAATGATGCAAAAGACACAGTTTGGCGCTTTAACCTCGATCGCTCGTTCTATGCCGGTGGTGCTGGTAAAAACAGAGTGGTTATTGAATCCCTGACGCTGCAGCCGGGAAAATATACTTTACATTATAAAACCGATGACAGCCATTCCTATGGAAAATGGAATGAACCGGGCCCTGATCAGACTTCATTGTATGGCATTGCCCTGGTTAAACCCGAGAATCAAAATCAATTGCAATCTTTTCAAGCTCCGTTAACGCAACAAAAAGAAGAACTTACCATTTCGGGCACAAATATTTTTGATATTGAAATAGACGACAAATATGCTTGGGTAAGCAGTAGTGGCGATGGACTGAATAAAATTGATATCACCACGAATAAAGTTACAGAATACAAGACTGACCCTGCCAACGAAAATTCGCCAAGCAGTAATGTTATCCAGGATATTTTTAAAGATAGCCGTGGCATTATCTGGCTGGCAACCACCGAAGGTATCAACAAGTTTAATCCCAACACTAAAACATTTACCCGGTACACCGAAACCGATGGACTGCCAACCAATCTTATGATGGCCATACAGGAAGGCGATAATGGCGAAATGTGGTTTGCCTCACAAAACGGACTCACCCAAATGGTTACTAACGAGGCGCTGGGCAAGGTTACCTTTATCAATTATAATTCAAGCGATGGATTGGGTGGCGAAACCTTCTTAAACCTAACTTCGGCAAGAGCTGTCGATGGCCGCTTTTATTTTGGAGGCGATCATGGCCTAACAACATTCAGCAGTATTTCGGCCAATAAAACTCCGCCAGCCCTAATAATTTCCAACCTGTTTATTGCAAACAAGTCGGTACTCGAGATGGGTGATGAAAGTCCGTTGAAAACCAGTTTGCTGGATGCAAAAGAAATTACATTATCGTATCAGCAAAACAGCCTGAGTTTTGAATTTTCAGCCTTGCATTATGCTAATCCACAAAAAAATCAATACGCACACATGCTTAAGGGCTATGATAAAGACTGGATATATGACAATCGAAACTTTGCCGCCTACACCAATCTTGATCCTGGCAAATACGAGTTTATTGTTCGGGCTGCCAATGCCTATGGCATCTGGAATGAAGAAGGCAAGTCGTTGCAGATAATTATTCTGCCACCCTGGTGGCGCACGTGGTGGGCTTATGCAGCATATATTCTCGCTTTTGGTCTGGTGTTTTATAGTACAGACCGTTTTATGCGAAGACGCATTAAGCTACGCGAACGCGAACGCAGCAGAGAAAAGGAACTGGAGCAGGCAAAAGAAATCGAAAAAGCATATACAGAACTTAAAGCCACCCAATCCCAGCTTATTCAATCCGAAAAAATGGCTTCCCTCGGTGAACTCACCGCCGGTATTGCCCATGAAATTCAAAACCCGCTGAACTTCGTCAACAACTTTTCGGAAGTTAACGCGGAATTAATTGAAGAAATGAAAGTGGAAATTGAAAAGGGGAATCTGGATGAAGTAAAATCGATAGCCAATGATATTGCTGATAACGAGCGAAAGATTACACAGCATGGTAAACGTGCCGATGCTATAGTAAAAGGCATGTTACAGCATAGCCGCAGCAGCAGCGGAGTTAAAGAGCCCACCAACATTAACGCCATTGCTGATGAATATTTACGCCTGGCATATCACGGCTTGCGTGCGAAGGATAAATCGTTTAATGCTACGCTGATAACCGATTTTGATCAGAGCATTGGAAAGATAAACGCGATTCCTCAGGATATTGGCCGGGTAATTCTTAATTTGATAACCAATGCATTTTATTCAGTAGCCGAAAAAAAGAGTCAGCAATCTGTCGGATATGAGCCAACAGTTTCAATTAGCACAAAAAAGGAAAATGGTAATGTTGTAATTAAAGTGAAGGACAACGGCAACGGCATACCTCAAAAAGTACTGGATAAAATCTACCAGCCATTCTTCACGACTAAACCTACCGGACAGGGAACAGGGCTCGGTTTAAGCATGAGCTACGAAATTGTCACCAAAGCTCATGGCGGCCAATTGAAAGTAGATACCAAAGAAGGGGAAGGAGCCGAGTTTACCATAATTCTTCCTGTATAAATCTGATAAACAAAACTTGATGAAAGCCATTAATAAATTTAGCGACAGAGGAAATCCGTATAAATCGAAAACCGCCTCGTTTTGGTTCTCCCCCTGATACTGAGCGAAGCCGAAGCACAAGAGGAGATGTCCGAAGGACAGAGGGGTGCTTATTCCCAAAGAATGAAATTGTAATTTAATAGAAGATAAATCTGATTTTAATTTAGACCAGCATAAGATGAAAATTTTAGTAGTTGACGACGAAAGAGATATTCAAACCCTGTTTGAGCAGCGTTTCCGTAAAGAGATCAGGGACAAATCCCTGCATTTTGCTTTTGCATTTTCAGGAGAAGAAGCGCTTGCCTATCTGAACAATCATGATCATGAAACGGTTCTGATTTTATCAGATATTAATATGCCGGGCATGAGCGGGCTGGAACTGCTGAAACAGATCAAACAAAAATATAATAAACCTCCTCCAAAAGTTATGATGATAACAGCCTATGGCGATGCCGAAAATTTCGATAAAGCCAAAGAGCTCGGAGCCGATGATTTTTTAACCAAGCCGGTTGACTTTACGTATTTAAAAGAAAAATTCATTCAGTAAGAAAAGTCTGAACTACAGAAATTGCTGGAGATATGATGGGATTTAGTTCAATAATAGGGCTGGAAGACAGAAGTTGGAAGACAGAAGTCGGAAAACGGAAGCACCCGGAAATTATTTATTTCTCCTTTCTCCCTTCTCCTTGTCCCCCTTTCTCCTTGTCCCCCTTTCTCCTTGTCCCCCTTTCTCCTTGTCCCCCCTTCTCCTTGTCCTCCCTTCTCCTTGTCCTCCCTTCTCCCCATCTCCCCATCATCACAAGCAAGCCCTTCCTTTTATGCACAAAATAATTTTAATAAACAAACTCTAACCTATGGCAAAAATTTTAGTAGCTGATGATGAGGTTGATCTGGAAATGCTCATCAAGCAGAAATTCCGCCAGAAGATACGGGAACAGGAATATGAGTTCATATTTGCTGTAAACGGCAACGATGCCCTGGAAAAAATTCAGCAGCATCCGGATGTGGATATTGTGCTGAGCGATATCAATATGCCCGAAATGGATGGACTTACTTTGCTCAGCCGACTCAGCGAATCAAGCCCGCTGATAAAATCGGTGATTGTTTCCGCTTACGGTGATATGGAAAACATCCGCACAGCCATGAACCGTGGCGCTTTCGACTTTATTACCAAGCCTATCAACTTTGAGGATCTTTCGCTTACGATGGAGAAAACCATAAAACATTGCCTCCAAATCCGCGAAACGCTCAAAGCCATCCGCGAAAACAGCATTCTGAAAATGTATGTGGATGAAACGGTTCTTAATTTTATGGGAGGCCGCGAGTTCGAGTCTTCTCTTATGGCAAATGAATTTGTTGAGGCTTCGATAGTTTTTATTGATATCTGCAGCTTCACATCCATCAGCGAAAACGAATCTCCGGATGCAGTAGTGAAATTACTGAATAGCTATTTTGAAATCATGGTAAAGGAAATTATTGCCCAGGGCGGCTATGTGGATAAATTTATTGGCGATGCAATTATGGCTGTTTTCCGTGGCGACTATCACCTCGACAGGGCCATTGACGCCTGCCTGGCTGTAAGAACCAAAATCGAAAGCGCTCCTTTGCACGAAAAAATAGCTTTTACTCCAAAAGTTTCAATCGGCATCAACAGCGGCGAAATGATTTCAGGCAATATAGGATCAGCCAGTCTGCGAAGGCTGGATTACACCGTTATAGGTGATACGGTTAATACGGCCCAACGCCTGCAATCAGTTGCTGCACCCGGCCAGATATTGATAAATAATACAGCTTACGAAAAAGTGAAAGAATCGTTCAATTGTAGCAAAGTAGGGGAGGTGAGCCTTAAACACAAAGCCGAGCAGGTAAGTGTGTATGAAGTTCTTGATTAGAAACTGAATCATTTCTATTTAGTTTCAGATTATACGTGAAAAACAAATCAGGTATCTGAAATATCATATAGAAACGATTACTGTTGCCGAAAAAAATAAATAGGATTAAACTTATTGATATCATTACTTCTATGATTCCTTCTGGCTATAGGCAGGCATAAATGACGAACTAACATGTAACCAGACAATAGTGCTTTTGAACCAAACAAACCAATATAAAATTATGAAAAGATTTCTACTTTCCGGAAAGCTGCTGAACGTCTTTCTTATTTCTCTTATGGTTCTGGCAATTTCTCCTGCCAACTTTGCTCAAAAAAGTAAAAAAGCAGTTAGCAATCTGGCTGTCGCATCTAAAAAAGTTCCTGATAGTCTGTTCAATGCGCTTACGTGGCGCAATATCGGGCCATTTCGTGGCGGCCGCTCTCTTGCCGTTGCCGGTGTAAAAGGCAAGCCATTAACGTATTATTTCGGAGCAACAGGTGGAGGTGTTTGGAAAACGATTGACGGAGGTAACAAATGGGTATGCGTTTCCGACAGTACTTTTAAATCAAGCTCTGTAGGGGCAATTGCCATTGCGCCATCCGATCCCAATGTTGTTTATGTTGGCATGGGCGAAGCCGATATCCGGTCGAATATCTCTTATGGCGACGGAATGTACAAATCGCTTGATGCCGGTAAAACATGGAAGAAACTGGGTTGCGAAAAGGCTGATGCCATTGCCAATATTGATGTGCACCCAACTATTCCTGACATTGTTTTTATGTCAGCGTTGGGCAATCCTTTTCATCCGAATAAAGAAAGAGGCATTTACCGCAGCCGCGACGGAGGTAAAACCTGGGAATTGGTTCTGTCGAAAAACGACAGCACAGGCGGTGTTTGTGTGCGACTCGATCCAAACAACTCACGGATTGTATATGCATCATTGTGGCAGGCATACCGCAACGGTTATTCCATGAGTTCAGGCGGTAATGGTTCAGGACTTTATAAATCGGTCAACGGTGGCGATACCTGGACCTGCCTGAACGAAAAACCGGGAATGCCACTCGGGATTTTGGGTAAAATCGGTATTACTGTATCGCCTGTTAATTCACAAAGGTTATACGCTTTGATTGAAAATAAAAAAGGCGGACTTTTCAGGTCCGACGATGGCGGACAGCATTGGGAACTTGTAAATGAAGATAAAAATCTGTGGCAACGGCCCTGGTATTACAACAACCTCATGGCTGATCCGAAAAATGAAAATGCACTTATTGTTCTCAATGTAAATGCCTGGAAATCATTCGACGGCGGAAAAACATTTAAACGTATTAATGTCCATCATGGCGATACACATGATGTGTGGATCAATCCCGATAATCCTGATAATTTTATTATCGGAGATGATGGTGGCGCCGAAGTTACATTTACCGGTGGTGAAACTTTTACCGATCTTGATATGCCAACGGCTCAGTTTTATCACGTATCGCTGGATAATGATTTTCCTTACAATGTTTATGGCGCACAGCAGGATAATTCATCCATCCGGATTGCTTCACGAACCAATGGATATAGCATAGGTAATGATTCGTGGTACCCGGTTGCCGGTGG
>JBBSDG010000065.1:0-14793 GCA_038249635.1 Bacteroidales bacterium
GATTTCCCAATTGTATTATTATTTATTTGGCAATTACTTTGTCAAGGAGAAAAATAAAAAGTTGATCAGATTCATTTGTAATCAATCAGTACAATGGAAATCATATTTATAGTATTTATAGTATTTATCGCAGTGTTCCTTATCTACAGGTCAAAAGGCAGCGAAAATCCGGTATTTAATATGAGTAAGTACCGCATTTCCCAGTTTTATAAATCAACAGTTAAACCCTCTCAGGGTGAGTAGAAATACCACCTTTAATGACAATATTGCTTTGTTTATGTTAATATATCTTCAGGCATTTTAAACTGTGGTCACACTCAAATGGCTTGACTTCTGCCACAAAAACACAAAGAGTATCCATTTTGGTTATTCCGCAGGGACAATAATCTCAGCCATTCTCTGGGGTTCAATACAATCGTATCCTTATTAGCCTGATTACCAAAAGAAAATCGTTGAAATCAAACCATTTAGAAGGATTCCTCCATTTCATCATTTGTGAAATCACCTACCAAAATACCGGCTAATTTACCTATTGTTTCATTACTATAGCGGTAGTTAACTTTGCGATTGTTAAAGGAGTTAACATTTTAATAATGTTCAGTTAATAGCAATTCAACAAATCCAATCCATAACTAACAAACAAAAAACTCATGAAAAAAATCTTTACCTTATTTATTATGTCATTGCTCTTTATGGTGGGTATGGCGCAGCAACCCGTATTAGAATGGGCGAAAAACTATGGCGGATACAGCAGAGACATGGCTTTTTCCGTTGCTGTCGATAACAACGGAAACGTTTACTCGGCCGGCTACATTATGGATACCGCTGATTTTAAAATCGGTTCTGAGAAAATAAGGA
Source organism: Bacteroidales bacterium (assembly GCA_038249635.1). Lineage (GTDB taxonomy): Bacteria > Bacteroidota > Bacteroidia > Bacteroidales > UBA4417 > UBA4417. The sequence continues at coordinate 859 of JBBSDG010000065.1, forward strand.
TTGCAACAGATGGCGGTAGTGCCGACATTATTGTTACAAAACAGGATGCGCAGGGAAATTTTATCTGGGCCAAATCAATGGGTGGCTCCGCGGGAGAACAAGCATTCTCTTGTAAGGCTGACGCTTCGGGCAATGTTTATGTTACCGGTACCTTTATGGAAACTGTTGATTTTGATCCGGGTACAGGCGTATCCGAACTGACTTCCCTTGGCGGACATGATATTTTTATCCTAAAACTTAATGCGGACGGTGATTTCGTATGGGCTAAGCAGGTAGGAGGTAAAGGCGATGCCGACTATGGCCAGTACCTTGCTCTTGATCCGGCGGATGGCAGTATTTATATCACCGGTATGTTTCAGGATGCTATAGATTTCAATCCGGGAACAGGCGTATTTAATCTGTATCCGAACTATCCGGGCGATTATGATACGTATGTTCTGAAGCTGGATAAGGATGGTAATTTCGTATGGGCTATCTCTTTTATCGGCGACCAGTTCGATACAGGAACAAGTCTTGCTGCTGATGGCCAAGGTAACTTGTTTGTTTGCGGAGTGTTTGGTGGTAAATGCGATTTTGATCCGGGAATAGGTGAACATATTATTGACTCTTATTCCTATGGATATGCTGATGGCTTTGTTTGTAAACTTAATGCCGCCAACGGAAGCCTGGTTTGGGTAATACAGGAGGGGAATGAGGGACAGGACTGGTGCAATGGAATAGCAGTTGATCCTTCAGGAAATGTGCTGGTTACAGGTTCATTTCTTCTTGATGTTGACTTTGATCCAGGTCTGAATGATTTAATTCTCTCATCCCAACAAATGGATGCTTTCGTATGGAAGCTCGACACCGATGGTAAGCTGGTATGGGCAAAAAACTTTACTGGTCCTGATTTTGGTTGGGGAAGTTCCATTGCAGTGGATGCTTCGGGCAATGCTTATACTACAGGGTATTTTATAGCGACTTGCGATTTTGATCCGGGCGAAGGTGTACACAACATAACAGCCGGTGCACAATGGGAAACCTATATTAGTAAATTAACATCCCAAGGCGACTTTGCCTGGGCCATGGCTTTTAAAGGAAATGTCTATTATGACCTGAATGTGGATAAAGGTGAGAGTATCGCTGTAGATGCACAAAACAATGTATATACATCCGGTAGTTTCGAATCCTGGGTTGACGTTGATCCAAGTTCTAAAATTTTTTATATAACAGCCCACGATGTTCCCCGTACCTCATTTTATTCCGAAGATGCCTTTGTTCATAAGCTAAGCCAGCTTAATGTCGGACTTCCTGAACAGGCTGATGTAAAAGCATTTAAACTATATCCTAACCCGGTAAAAGACGTGGCAACCATCGATCTGGGCAGTGAATACAGCTACATTGAAGCCAATGTAATTGATGTAGCCGGAAAAACACTTATAACGAAGATTTTCTCTTCTACCAGTTCCATAAAGGTTCCCATGGATATAGCAAAAGGCATTTATTTCCTTCAGTTCAGGGATAAAAACGGTGTGATATCAAATCTGAAAGTGGTTAAAGAATAAATTGCTTTTTGTGGAAAAGATAAAGATCGTATTGGTTGATGATCACAAGATCATCATGGAAGGAATAGCTTCATTGTTGCAAAACGAAGATAGTATCGAAGTAGTTGGCAAGGCATTGGACAGCGATGAGTTATTTAAACTGCTCGAAAACAATACGGTGCACATCGTTTTGCTCGATATTTTCCTGCCAAAACCTATCGGAATCGAAATTTTAAAAACCATTTTAAAGCAATACGGCAAGGTGAAAGTAATAATGCTCAGCGGTAACGACGAAGAAGTTCTGATATCAGGGGCATTTCAGGCAGGAGCCAGCGGATACCTTACCAAAAGCATCGAAAAAGCCGAACTCATCGAAGCCATTCATTCGGTAAACTTAGGGGAGCAATATGTAAGCCGGTCGCTGGAGAAAAGCCTCACAGGGAATTTTATAAAACGTGCAAGGAATGGCGACAAGTATGCCGGTGCCAAACTCACAGGCCTCACAATAAGGGAAAGCGAGATTATACGGTTCCTTTGTGAAGGCTTAAGCTACAAAGAAGTTGCCAGCCAGTTGGTAATAAGCACCCGAACGGTGGAAGCACATAAAAACAACATACTCGAAAAGCTTGAATTGAAGAATACGATTGAACTGGTGAAGTTTGCGGTGAAGAACAAGATGATAGAGCTTTAAGAGGGGAAGTGAAGAGTGAATAGTGAAGAGGGAAGAGGGAAAAGGGAAGAGGGAAAAGGGAAGAGGGAAAAGTAAAGAGTGAAAGCGAAGAATGATTTTGAAGAGTTAGAAGGGTTTGAAGGGAGGTTCTCCCCTGGTTGCTGAGCGTAGCCGAAGCACAAGGGGAGATGTCCGAAGGACAGAGAGGTACAAAAAGTGCCTAAAGAAATTTTAACCCAAAATATGTAAATAATATTCACGACGAGTGAGGTATTTGAGAAAGTAAAGGTCTTCTTCTTTCGTTCATCAACACAAACAACTTGCACCACCTAAAATAGAATTGAAACAAAAAAAGTCAATTAATCCCTAAAACAACAACTATGAAAAAATCAGTACACTTGCTGGGAATAATGTTTACGCTTGCCATATTTCTTGTGGCTCATGCTGCATTTTCCCAAAAAAGAAATGCCAATCCCCCTTCGGAGAGCACAAATCCGATTCAGCTTGGGTTAAAGCATACAGCACAGCCTGCCCGAAAAGCGCCTGCTTCAACCATTCTCTACGAAGATTTTGAATCAGCTACGTTTCCTCCTTCGGGCTGGACAACGGCTAGTCCTGACGGCGGCACCGGCTGGGAAAGAGGTGTTGTCGGCGGATATGCTCCGGGCTGGTATGGATTTTATGTATCATCTCCTATGGCCGGCGAAGGTGTTGCCATCTGTACATTTCAAACAGGAGGTTTTACCATAAGCGACCAATATCTGATTACCCCGCAACTGGCTATTACAGCCAACCAGAGTCTTGATTTCTGGATTCAGAGGGGAGCCAATAATTACTCTGATTCGGTTCAGGTGCTGGTATCAACTACCGACAACCAGCCCACGAGTTTTACTAATATACTCAAAGAATACACATTCCTTGCCAATGATAATGAATTAAACTGGAAACACCATCTGCTTGATCTTTCGGCTTTTGCCGGACAGAATATATACATTGCTTTCAGGGAACATGCGTCTCAGAATTATGGTACTGCCATTATCACAATCGATGAGGTTTCGGTATTGGACACTCCTACAACTCCCATTTACTATTTAAACTATACTTCAGCTGATTTTCAGCTTGTTGATGTCGGATACCCTGTCACTATTGATGGTTTCAAACTGTCAAACAATGGCATCGGATCGCTTACTGCATCAGGCGTTACTTTTTCTAATCCCGCATTTTCATCTTCATTCGAACCTGCGGGAATAGACGTTTCGCCCGAAGGTACGTATGAATTCAATGTTACTTATACTCCAACAGCTACCGGTTTTGATGAAGGAACCATGACCATTGAAACCAATGGCGGAACTGTAGTAATTAATCTGAAAGGCCAGGGCTATAAAATGCCTGAAAATGTTCTTCAGGTTGGAAGGGAAAAAATATATGGATTAGGTATTCCCATGGATCAAAGCTGGGGCTATACCTATTCGCAGACAATCTACAAGCAGAGTGATATCAATACCGGCGGAAAGCGCATCACTAAAGTGCTTTATCATTATTATCATGATCCAAACGAGGTGTCTCTTGAGCCTTATACCGATAATATACAGATATATATGGGTCATACTTCACGGACAACACTTGAAAACTGGATTCCGGTTACTGATCTGGTGGAGGTTTACAGTGGGCCAATAACCTGCCCCGGCGACGGAGATGCCTGGATTGAACTTACATTAACATTTCCTTTTGCCTACAATAATGTGGATAACCTGGTTGTGGCCTTCGACGAAAATACACCGGATGCACATGCCTGGTCTGGTGAGTATTTTATGTGCAGCAAAAATGAAAATAACGATATAGTCACCCTGCGCAAAAGAGCCTGGGATGATATTGATCCGGCTCAGCCTCTTGAACTTATTGAATTGAATCATGTTCCTTATTATCCCAATATCCGTTTTCAAGTTGATCCACTGTCGCCGGAACCTGTACTTGTTGTTTTTCCAAGAGCTATTGACTTCAAATATACCGAAATCAATAAATCAAAATCAGCGGTACTTACCTTTTCAAATTTTGGAGCTACCGACCTGCATGTTACAGGTGTAACCGGCCTATCCGAACCTTTCAGTATGGACCCTGTAAATTTGACCATTCCTGCCGGAGGTTCATCGGCACCGGTTATTGTTACCTTTAGGCCAACTTCTGAAGGTGATCATTTTCAAAACCTGGTTTTTACAACCGATGCAGTAAGTGGAAATAATGAAATTCCCGTTTCAGGGTTTTGTTATCCCGATCCTTTTATCAGGGACTTCCCATACGAAATGGGATTTGAAGGAACCGACCCTGTTTTTCCTGCTTTTGGATGGAAAACTACAAATGAAGGTTCCAGTCCATGGATGCGGGGTACGGCTCCATACACAGGCGATTATTCAGCAGGTGTGGCTAACTGGTCCTTAAAGGTCGGTGAAGCTTTTATGACGACTCCTTATATAAAACTTCCGGAGGGATACCGAATAACTTTCTGGTGGGCTGATAACGACAATGAATTCCCTTATAAAAAGTCTCCGGTTAAAAGCCCTTCAATTGTTGGATATGATACCACGTATTTTGAAGCATCGCTCGATAAAGGTCTTACATGGAAAAAACTGGCAACACTTTCAGCAAAATCAGTCGAACAATGGCATAAAGAATATGTTGACCTTGCCGGTTATGCAAGTGATAGTTTGTTGCTCAGATGGAGGGATGTGCTTCTGACTGCTGATTATTATGTTTCCAAGGGTGTAGCACTTGATGATATTTTAATAGAGTACAATAACCCGGTTCCGCAACTTACCCTGAATAAAGATTTATGGAATGCCGGCCGTGTGCTTCCCGGTGCTGTTAAAAAAACAGATAAAATCTATACCCTTACAAATACTGAAGGAGGAATTCTAACGGTTACATCCCTGGACGGACTTGAGGGAACTGACTTTTCAACCACACTGGTTCCGGCTGACGTCAACTTAGATCTGGGTGAGAGCTATAGCTTTGGATTCTCCTATTCACCTGCAACTGTAGGAGCTGATCAGGTTTTCTTTAAAATAAACAGCAACAGTAACGGTGGTGAAGAAACTATTATCTCTCTGCAAGGCGAAGCGGTACAGATTGGTGAGTTTTCGAGCGAAAGTTTTGATGATGAACCTTTCCCTCCACTTGGATGGATTGATACAGATGCTGATGGCGATAAGGTCGGCTGGCTACAGAAAACTGACCCCACAAGTTATGCTTATTCCACACATTCAGGAATTGGCTGTGCATTTTCAGAATCTTTCAGCCTGACTAACGGCGGTGTATTATTCCCCGATAACTACCTTATTACACCTCCATTCACAGTAACTGATCAGAAAAACCAACTCATCTGGTGGGTTAGCCCTCATGGAATACCTGGCATGGAAGGTGATCACTACTCAGTTTCCATCTCCATCACAGGTACTGATCCGTTGGATTTTATTGAACTCTTCAGCGAAGATATCTTATTCCAGGATTTTAACCTGCGGGTATTAAGTCTGAACGATTACATTGGAAAACAGGCAAGAATAGCTTTTCGTCATTACTGGAGCCGCGACAAATGGCAGGTTAAAATTGATGATGTTGCCGTTGTTCCCGAAGGAACATATACTTCGGTAGATGAAGTAAGCAAGGATAGTGATCTGAATATATACCCGAACCCTGCACGGGATATAATCAAAATCAACTCTTCTGATGTTATTAAAAGAGTAGATGTGTACAATACACTGGGCACTGTGGTTAATACAAAAATTGCTAATGCAGCAAACTTGCAACTGAATGTTAGCCATCTGACACAAGGCATGTACATTATCAAAGTTGAAACCGGTAATGGTGTACTTACCAGGCATGTAAATGTGATCCGGTAAGTAATACGAAGTCATTAACTGATCAAAGATTATTTTATGTTTCTTTCAATGTAATTGCCAATATGAAATCCGTAATAGCTCATTCACAGGGCTATTACGGATTTCAAACTGGTGAAGCAAGTCAAAAATCCACATCGCAAAAAATACAGATACATTAAAGTCCTTAAAAATTACAAATAATAAAACTAATGAACAGAAAAAATAAGATGTGGATATTTTCCGGAATCGCTATACTGGCCATAATTTCGGGCTTTTTATTTGCCAGGAATTATAGCCATCACATCAGGGAAAAGGAAAGAGTAGCGTTTGAAAAATTTCTGAACAAGCATGCATTTTCCAACAGGACTGCGAAAAGCGTTGGTGAATCAGAAGAAGGTGAGGAAGGAGAAGAACCCAAATGCGACAGGCCTGATTTAGCCTTCGAACAGAATTATCTGATGACCCTGGATCCAGCATTGGGATATCCTCCGACTCAAAGGTTGTTTGCTGTTCACGAAAAAGTAAGAAATTATAAGAGAATGAAATCGGGAACTCCCGGCGACTCGCTGAACAACTGGGTCGAACGCGGACCCGATAATATAAGCGGAAGGGTTCGTGCGATTATGTTCGACCCCAATGATCTGAGCAGCAAGAAAGTTTGGGCCGGCTCCGTTTCAGGAGGATTGTGGTTTAACAATGATATTACCAATGCAAATTCGGTATGGCAGGCAGTGGATGATTTCTGGGACAATATTGCCATTTCGTCCATTACATACGATCCTACCAACAGGCAAACCTTTTATGTAGGAACCGGCGAAGGATGGTACAATTATGATGGCGTTGGCGGTGAAGGCATCTGGAAAACGATGGATGGAGGAATCAACTGGCAGCATCTTGAAAACACAAATAATAGTGATTTCAGAACAGTTCAAAAACTACAGGTTACATCAACAGGCAGGGTTGTTGCGGCAGGCAGAAACGGTATATTCATATCTGACGACGGCGGAGCAACATGGAAAATAACTTTTGAGGGTTTCGCCGCTGATCTTGAAATTGCTTCCGACGGGGCAATATATGCCGGAACAGGAAGGGTTTATGTTGCCGGAAAGGTTTTAAAATCAACAGATAATGGTGATAATTGGTTGGATATTACGCCTTTGGGAACCGAACAGGAACGCGTTGAAATAGCCGTGGCTCCTTCAAATAGCCAGGTTGTATATGCGATAGCCTCTAATTTAGACAATATCAGCTGGTTTATGAAATCCATGAATGGTGGAAAGACCTGGACCAAAATTACGCTTCCCAAATACATGAACACGAATTGCACAATGAGTTCCGACGATTTTACCCGCGGCCAGGCCTGGTACGACCTGATACTTGCAGTGCATCCTACTAATCAGAATATTGTATTCGCCGGAGGCATCGACCTGAATAAAACCGTAAACGGAGGCTTTAGCTGGAACACAGTTTCATCCTGGACAGGTGCCTGCCTTCCGTATGTGCATGCCGACCAGCATGCCATTATCTTCCGTCCCGGTTATCCTGATGAACTTTTAGGCGGCAGCGATGGTGGTGTAACGTATTCAGTAAATGCCGGGATGAACCCGGCTCCTGTATTCTCCGACAGGAACAAAGGTCTGAATGTAACTCAATACTATGCTTGCGCCATGCATCCCGCTCCGTTCAGTAATTACTTTTTGGCAGGATCACAGGATAACGGAACACAAAAATTCGAATCCGAAGGAATCAATTCAGTAACTACGGTTACCGGAGGTGATGGGGGCTATTGTTTTATTGATCAGATAAACCCTTCAATTCAGATAACCTCGTTTGTTTATAACAATTTCACTATTACCAGGGATGGTGGCAAAACATTTTATTGGCTTTGGAAAGCCACGGATGGCGCGTTTATAAATCCTGCTGATTACGACAACAATCTGCATATTTTATATTCGGCCAAAAATAAAGCAACAATTAACAGGATTACTCATATCGATACCAATCCAGGTTACGGGGCTGTCACAGTTGCCGACCTTGGCACAATGGCTTCGGGCCTTAAAGTTTCGCCTTACACCACCGGGTCGTCAACACTTTTTGTGGGAACAAGGGCAGGCCGTTTATTTAAAGTTACCAATGCCGAAACCGAATCACCTGTTACAGAACAAATTACAGGATCATTTTTCCCTGTAGGAAATATTTCAAATATTGAGCTTGGGGCTAGCGAAAACGAGATTTTAGTTACGTTCACTAACTATGGCGTAAGTTCAGTATGGTACACTAAAAATGGTGGCACCGACTGGAGTGAAAAAGAAGGGAATCTGCCCGATATGCCTGTTCGCTCGGCTTTGTTTAATCCGAATAACCGCAATCAGGTTATCCTTGCTACTGAAGTCGGAATTTGGTCAACCAGCAATTTTAACGATGAGGTTCCCATCTGGAAACCAACCGTTTCGGGATTAGCTAATGTAAGAATTGACATGTTAGAGCTCAGGGAGTCTGATTTTGAAATACTTGCTGCAACACATGGGCGGGGACTTTTCACTAATGATGCTTTTTCTGCAATCGATAAAAATGTTTTAAACGTGTATTTCAATACAGGTGCCGGCACTAATTTAAAATTTGGTGGCAGCGTTCAGTTCGAAAATCACTCAACCGGCAAACCAACATCTTTTATATGGACATTTGAAGGAGGAAATCCGGCTACATCAACCAGCATGAACCCATTGGTATCCTACGAAAATTCCGGATCATACGATGTTACCTTAACCATTTCGGATGGTACCGAGACTAAAACTGAGACTAAAACCAGTTACATTATGGTAGGGGGCAGCAATCAATGGACGGAGCAGGCAACAGGTTTTCATGTAGCTGAACGGGGAATTGCGTTTATTGATGCAGTTGACAGCAACATTGTGTGGGCAATTGCAAACAATAAGAATAATCAGGATATCAGGATCAAGGAGTTTACAAAAACTGTTAACGGAGGCAGCCAATGGACGAGTTCTGCAATTAATATTCCGGGAGATATTTACCCGGCAATGGTTAGTGCCATAAATGAGAATATCGCTTGGATTCCAATGTTCCCGAATTCAACCGGTGCCGGCGGAGGTATTTATGTTACTAAAAATGGAGGTCAAACCTGGACGAAACAGCCAACAGCCACATTTTCGGGGGATAAAGCTTTTGCCAATGTTGTTCATTTCTGGAACGCAAACGAAGGATTTTGCATGGGCAACCCCAATGGCGGCTATTTCGAAATTTACACTACCAAAAATGGCGGTGAAAACTGGACACGTGTTGCTAAAAATAAAATTCCTACTCCGTCAGGAACCGATGAGAAAGGTACAGCCGGACAATATTGTGTCGGCGATGACGGGGTTGTTTTTTTCAATACAACCAAAGGCAGGATTTTTAAATCAAAAAATAAGGGAGAGAGTTGGAACCTGATTCCATGGCCGGTAAGCGGGAAAAGCAAAATTGCCTTTGCTGACGAGAACCACGGTGTAGTGTTGAGTGACGATGAAGATTTGAATACTTTTAAGGTTTACAATACCACTAACGGAGGCGCCACCTGGAATACGGTTTACAAGGAAAATGTGTATTCATCGCGTGTTGCCTATGTTCCCGGAACAGGACGCATGTTTGTATCGTCGAGTGCGAACGATGGCATGGCAGGCTCATCATACAGTATCGATGGAGGCACAACCTGGACAAGATTTGCCGAACTGGATCAATTTCAATGCTATGCACTTGGATTCTACAATATGGCTTCCGGCTGGGTCGGGCAATTCAACAGTTCAGGTATTCAGGGTGGAATATTGAAATATACAGGCCTTACACGCACTCTGGCAGATTTCACCATCAATCCTGAAAATCCTGTTATTGAATTACCTGTAGTATTTACCGATAACAGCATAAGTGTTGAATCCAGTAGCACGTATCATTGGGATTTTGGCGAAAATGCTTCTCCAAGGACTGCCAATACAGTAGGCCCGCATACTGTTTCCTACAGCGAAACAGGGAGTAAAATGGTTACTTTAACTGTAAATGGCATTTCAGCAACAAAACAATTTGAAGTTTTTACAACCACAGGCATCGAAGATATTTATAACCAGGCTTCGGTAAATGTATTTCCAAATCCTTCACAAGGAGCATTCAATTTGCTTCTGATGTTGCGGAAGATGAGTGATTTAAATATCTCTGTAATCAATTCGAAAGGTCAGATCATCTATTCCAATAAACTGAAAAATAAGGTTGCTGAGATAAACATACCTATCAATTTAAGCAAATCAGGAAAAGGGATATATATACTTAACATTAAAGGTGGAGATATGAATGTTTCCAGAAAGCTAATCCTTAATTAGTGGCACTCCGTTAATTTATACTAAAACACTTTAATTAGTGCTTTAGTATAAATTCATCAAACTGAATTTATTACAGAACAATAATTTTGCCTTATTTAAAAAACTCTCAATTAAAACGACTTCCATACTAAAAATCAAAAAAATGAAAAAAATAACTACTCTATTACTCTGCCTGCTGCTTATAAGCTTTGCATTTGGTAAATCTGTTACCATGGAAAAAGCCAGCCAGGTGGCAAATAACTATTCTTCTGTTAATCCGTTGAAATCCGGCAGGAGCATAGCAAACAGTTTCAGCAAATCATACAACGGCGTCACTACATATTACGTTTTCAATTACACGGGCGGTGGCTTTGTGGTTGTATCTGCCGATGATGTGGCAATCCCTGTCCTGGCCGATTCGGATGAGGGTTTTGTTGAGGATGAAATTACCAGTCCCGAAGCCCGTTACTGGTTCGACAACTACAGCAGAGAAATTGCAGCCGCAATAACCTCGGGTGCTGATAATACCGGAACTGTTGCTGAATGGAACAAAATCCTGAATAATAGCCTAAAGTCTCCTTTGGCGGATGTAGCGCCATTATTAAAAACTACCTGGGACCAGGGACAATATTACAATTATTATTGTCCCCCTTTTACAGGCACACCCAATTCGGGTGGTAAATCATTTACGGGCTGTGTAGCAACAACGATGGCTCAGATTATGAAATTCTATAATTTCCCGGCAACAGGTGTTGGGTCACATTCGTTCAATCATCCATTAGGCACATGTTCAGCCAGCTTTGGTACAACCAATTATATTTTTGACCTTATGGGTAATACAGCAACATCATCCATCTATAAGGAAATAGCAACTTTAATGTTTCATGCCGGTGTTTCGGTTGATATGGGTTATGCCACAGCCGGAGGATCAGGGGCAAGCATCGGGGCGGTTTCGTATGCCATGAGTACTTTTTTTAATTATGACAATTCCACCTTAGCTTTGGCTTTTCAATCAAATTATACCCTTGAAACATGGAAAGCATTACTCGTTTCGGAACTCGAAGCACAGCATCCTATTTTATATTCAGGAAGTGATCCAGTCAGTGGAGGCCATGCCTGGGTTTGCGACGGGTATCGCAGTGCCGACAGTAAATTCCATATGAACTGGGGTTGGTCGGGAAAATCGAATGGGTATTTCACGATTAGTGCACTCAATACACCTAATGGTAATTTCAATGAAGGACAAGCAATCGTTTATGGAATAAAACCTGGTAATCCTGATTTAATAGTCCGGTTTACTGATTTGGAACAATTTAACTCCATTTCACTAAGACCAACGTTTGATATAAACTGCTCAGTTGTAAAAGGTACGCCAAATGCTGTAAATCTGTATATTAATAACAAACTTGTTTATACAACAACTCAAACCAATTTTGCATATCCGTGGAATACCGCCGAAACCACTATTGGCAAATATGTATTCCGTATTGAGGCTATTGATGCCACTGATACAGTTTACCAGGAAGTAAATATCGGACTTAGTGAGTGGAAGGAGGGAGCCAGTGGATTTAGCGCAACCAGCAGAGGCATTAAATACATGCATGCAGTTGATTCGAATGTAGTATGGGGTACAGCTATCGATGCAAGCAATTATGCAGGTGTAATACAGGATTTTACCAAAACTATTGATGGCGGAAAAACCTGGACAAGTGGAAAAATTAAAAATTGCGATGGCCTTGAACCGGCAATGATTTTTGCGATTAACAAGGATACTGCTTATGTGCCAATGTATCTGAAAACAGGTACCAAGTTCCAGGGTATCTATGTAACCAGGGACGGCGGTGCAATCTGGGCGCGGCAACCCACAGCTAAATTTGTAAATGCAGCATCATTCCCCAATGTAGTTCACTTCTTTAACAAAAATGATGGCTTCTGTATGGGCGATCCTATAAACGGTGATTTTGAAATCTATACTACTTCCAACGGAGGAACTACCTGGGCTCTTGTTCCGGTTGCAAATATTGCCAACCCTTTAACCGGTGAGTCAGGGGTAGTTGGTTATTATAATGCAGTGGGCGACAAAGCCTGGTTCGGCACCAATATGGGGCGTGTGTATCGTAGCAGCGATAAAGGTTTGCATTGGGATGTAAGTCATACAACATTAGGAAGAGACGTTTATACTGACATTGCTTTCAGGGATACCTTGAACGGATTGGCTCAGAATAAGAGCGGAAAAGGAACTTTTGCGAAAACTAATGACGGAGGGGTTACCTGGAAAGTAATAACATCAACCGGATATGTTGGTGGCAACGATTTTTGTTATGTGCCCGGTACTGATAATACCTGGGTCACCACCGGCCTGGGGGCAGCTTACAGTTATGATGGGGGTCATTCCTGGGCGAGATTTGAAGGAACTGAAACATCTGTATTCCTTTCAGTTGATTTTGCAAACAATCATACGGGTTGGGCCGGATCATACAATACCAATGCAACCATTGGCGGAGTATTTAATTTTACAGGAGTCATAGATCCGGCAAGAGTTTTTAATCCGGCTCTTAATCTTATTGCTCAATCTACTGATGAGAGCATACAGCTTAACTGGTCGCAACCCGAAACTCTGCCTCTCAGCTATAATATTTATCGCAACGATACATTGATTGGCAACAGTGCGACATTGGTTTACCATGATAACTCAGTTGCTCCCGGATTGCAGAACTATTGTGTAACTTCTGTTTACGTATTGGGCGAATCACCAAAAATATGTACCACGGCATCTATCACACTGGGCTTAAAAAATACCGATGAGCCTGCTTGCAATATATATCCTAATCCAGCCAGAAATATCATTAATGTAACAACTTCGGATAAATTCAACGAAGTACGAATAATTAACAGCCTTGGCAAGGTTGTTTACCGCAACAATGTTAAAGGTGCTAATCTGCAGATACTTACTGAAGGATTTGAGCCGGGTATGTACTTTATGCAGATCAATACAGGGAAGCAGGTTATTTCGAAGAAAGTTACAATCAGCAGGTAAATATTTAGAAAAAAAATTGCCTTTTATATCCAGAAGGCTTTGTAAGAACCTGAATCTGATTTATTATGATAATCACAGTTAAAAATATTACAGTTAAAAATTGCTGTCGTAATATGATGTCCATTCATTGTTGCAGGATAGTGTCTGTATAATTTCTAAATTGTGAATTATCAAGGTCCTTCCTCAACACTGAGAAAGGGCCTTTTTTTTGCCCTGAAAACGAATGCAATCGCACAACAAATCTTCAGAAGCTGAACTTCATCCTCAAGAGATAAAATGTTCATTGCTAAATAATTACATATAGCTATTTGTTAACCCACTTTGCAGCTAATCCGAAAAAAACAATTGCTGTTCAATGAATTGGCAAGCGTCGAGTTCGGATTTGTGTACTACTGAATATTCCGGACAAACTAGGCCAGTGATTCCGGACGAAAGTAGGCCACTAAGCAATGAACGATGAGTGAGCAAAAATAGGTTTTTTTCTTCTTAC
>JBBSDG010000066.1:0-14448 GCA_038249635.1 Bacteroidales bacterium
AAAGTAAAAGCAACTTTGTCATTTCATTAGAGTTTTTTGTTTCTATATAACCGGCCATAACGGGCCAATACTGTTTTTAACATCAACAAAGGCCTGGTAATTGATTATTGCTTTTCGGCCAGATCTCAGCTCTTGATACGGACGCATTTCCCGCATCAATCTGATACATGCTTCCTTTGCCAGTCTTATATCAGCGTCCGAAGTTCTCCCTTCACTTATCATACGGTCGGCTGCATCTATAAGGAATTTTTGGAAGTAGTCGTTCAGCGATTCCGACAACTCTATTTCAAGGTTATCGGCCGTAACTTTTGAGATGATACGTAATTCTCTCAAAACCTGTACATCCATGGTAATGGTATTAATACTCGTTAAATGAATAATTTTAAAACTACCTCCAAAAGCAACTATTCCTATAAACAGTGTTGTTTGCCTTATAGATAATTAACCGATAAAATCCTGAGTTTTAGAAATTCCTGACTTGCTACATCCAGGAATTAATCAGAATGTTTTCAAGTATTCTGAAAATCAGTATTTGATTTGCGAGGCAAAATTACAAACTAATCCCATATTGTTTTGCATTACATATTACCGTTATGTTAATTCAACCCTTTCGCGGCTTCTTGTTTTTAGTTAGTTTTGAATAATATAAAAAGTATAAGCTTTTCACTTTAGTATTTATAATGTGAAAAGTTATCCATCAACATAATTAAATGTTCGGGTGATATAAGTCCAATGATTTTCAAAGATTTATAATACTTCCGGCTAAATTGAATTGAACTATCAATAGCAATTTATTTAATCTTTAATTTTCTTTTGAACTGATTTTGCCTCTGCTTTTTTAATTTTATCTCCCAGAGTATTATACTTCTTTTCCAGTGCATTTAGTTCTTTTTCATATTTCTTTTCAGCCGCTGCTATTTTATCATTTTTCTTAGCAGTTAATGATTCTTTCCCGGCATTGATAAGCAGTTCAATCTGTGCTATTGTTTTTGGTTTTTTTGTTTTCATTTTTTAAAGTTTTAGATGAATGATGAACAATAAACTGGATAATTACAAAAATACAAAATCTGAGTTAATAGGTTTAAAAAAAGAATACATATCTGGCGTTGGAAATCATTCTACCTTCAATTAATTCAATATTTACGCCTGAAGGCTCCTTGAGAATTAACAATTATTTAATATTGAAACTCAAAATAGTTTCGCTGCAACATTATTGTGTGAATCATGTAACTTATTGTTTTTATTGTGTAACAAATCAACCTGTCATGGGTTTACCTTTGTTGGAAAACCTATATAGATTATGCCTAAAATACTTATCATTGACGGACATCCTAACAAAAACAGTTTTAATTGTGGCCTTGCACAATCATATTTAAAAGGAGCAAAAGAATCGGGAGCCGAAGTAAAAGAAATAACTATCAGAGATTTACAGTTTAGCCCCAATTTGCAATTTGGGTATCAGAAAAGAACGGAATTAGAACCAGACCTTTTGGATGCCCGGGAAAAAATTAAATGGGCCGACCATCTGGTTTGGATACATCCTGTATGGTGGGGAGGACTACCTGCAATTTCGAAAGGTTTTATCGACAGAATCTTTTTACCAGGTTTTGCATTTCAATACAGGGAAAAATCGGTTTGGTGGGACAAATTACTTGCCGGAAAAACAGGCCATATTATCACAACGCTTGATCAGCCAGGATGGTACTATAGGATTGCTTTCGGCAGACCAAGTGTAAACCAGCTTAAAAAATCAACTCTTGAATTTTGTGGCGTTAAACCTGTGAAAGTAACCTATGTTGGCCCAATCAGGAATTCAACTGAAAGTTTCAGAAATAAATGCCTGACTAAAATCGAAAGTTCCGGGAGATTAAACCAATAATCACATTATTACAGTGAATAAACTAAAAATCATTAAACTAATTCACACAGCTATCTGGCTATTTATGAATGTGGTGATTTTTTATTTGCTGTATGCCGTTATCAGCAATAAAATTGACAAATGGGTTTGGATATGCTTTGCTATAATTGGTTTGGAATGATTGGTGCTACTGTTTTTAAAAGGGTTTTGTCCGCTCACGGTTTTGGCCAAAAGGTACTCGGATTCAACTAAAGAAAACTTCGATATTTATTTGCCAAACTGGTTAGCAGAGTATAACAAACAAATTTATATCACCCTTATCGTCATAATTGTTCTTCTGCTCATTATCAAAATGCTCATTAAACCATGAAAACAAACCTTCCACGAAGCATTCTTATTGGCTTATTAGCCATGTTAGGCCTGGGAGCAATTGTAGGAGGCGGCACAAGAACAGGCATAGAATACGAGTAAGCAAATATAGTTTGATAAATACAGATTTTTTTTTAAATCATATTATCAAAATATTATTATAGTGTTATCATAATGAGCAATATGAATATATTGAAAATGTGCAATTTTTTATGGCTGTAGTTTAAAATCTATATGTGATGAAGGACTCTTTTCGGAGAATAAATACAAGCCAGGCCATCAGATTGTATGCCTTAATATTGTCTGCCTTTCAGATTCCGGTTATTCAACAGGCAGATTTGAATTCGAATCATCAGAACTGTATTTGTTTTTATTAAATTTCAGTTAATCAAGTTCATTTACAGGCGATTCCATGGATATGTTGTTATCATTTGCTGTGTAGTTATTAACATTGAATTTGAGGTAATCAAACTCATTTACAGGCGATTCGATGTATTCATTGTTATCAGTTGCTGTGTAATTATTAACATTGAATTTGAGGTAATCAAACTCATTTACAGGCGATTCGATGGATACGTTGGTATCAGTTGTTGTAAAGTTATTGACGTTGATTTTGAGGAATGGAAACTCATTTACAGGAGATTCAATTGATTCACTGTTATCAGTTGTTGTGTAGTTGTTGACATTGAATTTGAGGTATTCAAATGATTTCTCATCATTTACTTCTGCTGCCACTTCGTTAGCTTTGGTATAAGCGGCTACGTTGAATTTGAGGTAGCTTAAGTCCTTGTTTGCATTAATTTTAGTGATGGCGACGATATTTTCTTTTGTCATGGCTCTATATGTACCCTTTGGATTTGCTGAAACCGTATTGAAACGTTCGTATGAAATATTGTTGTATAAAGTATTATTGTTGTTTTCAGCATCACGGTTCATCGGGCTTTCTGCAAGGGTTATCATCAGGTAAAATGCTGCGATGGTCGGAATGATAATTGATGTTTTCATGGCTTTGGTTTTTTTATACTATTTGAGTGTTTTTGTTGATTTTCTTTTGTTTGAACTTATGAAGGAGGATCAAAAAAAATGTTACAGCCAACTTTGCTCAGTGAAACTTTCTAAATAACTTCCTCAAACTTTTTCGGGATTCTAAATTAAAACCACTGATTTCTATAAAAATCAATTAATAAAACTGCTTATCTGCTCAGGACATTTGATAGTTATTTTATAAATAAGATACATTAACATGATGGATTTCTTTACCTGGAAGAAAAGTTCACAGTTTTATTATTTTCTATAAACCAAAAGCAATGAACCACATAGCAACATAGGAACATAGGTTTCGCACAGGTAGCCGGGAAAAAGCACAACTTTTTCTATGTGAAATTCTATGTATTTTATGTGCCTGTGGTTCACTTGTTTAAAAGGGTTAAGCAGTTATGATAATTTCAATTACAGCTTTAGGTAGAATAGAGGGCCTTATTTCGAAAGTTTTACTTAGGCTCTGCAACAGCACATTTTAATTTTCTTCTTCGAAATATTCGGAAAAGAACTCAAACTTTTCAGCCTGGCTATCGGTAAGTTCCGCATCAGCTTCAGACTTCGAAATGGCGAAATCTTCAATTAACTTGTCTTTTGTTTCTTCGGTTAAACTGTCAAAATCAGAAAATTCGTCCATTGAAAATCCTACGTAACCATAAAGTTCGCACAAGTCATAGGCGCTTTTCGGGTTAGTATTTATTTCGTCCACCAAACTCTGAATATTAAACCTGTCTTCTTTCGAAAGTGTTACTTTGATATTTGTATTCATACGAATTGATTTTAATCGTGAATAATAAAGTATCTGTACTTATTTTGAAACAAAGGTATATGTCCGGTATTGCTTAATTATTAAAGTCCGTTTAAGCAATGGTTATTAAAGGATGTCCTTAATGTGAATCAATTTATTGGTTCTGCTATGAATTGAATGGAAGTGGCTGTATTATATTTTGATGTGCTGGAAAAATTTAGATTTCATAAGCGATACTATTTTAATTGAATAGATCCATTAATTACTTCGGAAATTTATTTAATATTTATCCCTTCGTACTTTTCCCTTGATGAAAAAGTACCAACTTAGCAACGAGGTTTCATGAGCACCGTTATAAATAAGCAATGGGCGAATAAAAGATCAATGCTCTATAATAATGCTGGCGTTTCTGAGCCAGAGGTATCTCCTCGCAATACAAGGCATGAAAGAGTAATACAATTCCAAACAGTTGTCGTTGCTGTGTATTACTACGCACATGCCATACGCACATACCAGCGGCTACGAAACGCAGGCGCATTTTTATAAGGCCTGTCCCTTCTATGAAAGCTTCCTCTTATGGCAACATTGCGGAACAACGGTTTGGCTTTTTATACTGAAAACGGGATATATTTCCACATTCATTAAATATCAAATTCTCTGCCTGCTACCGCAGTCAGGCAGAAAAATTCCATACTCCAAATTCCAGGCAAGGTTTATGAGTAAGTCTTGCTTGCCTACTTTAAGAAAGGTTCTTGCGATTTGAATCTTGTGATTTGGGCCTTGGTTCTTAGTTTTTGCGATTTGCGATTTGGGCCTTGTGCCTTTTTATAGTTTAACAAGTTTAAATACCTGTTCATTCACTTTCACAAGATAGGTTCCGGTGGCTAAATGCGAAATATTGATTGTTTTTTTAAAAGATGTTAATACTATATGCCCTGAATTATCAAAAATAGTTACAACTGTCTTTACATGAGAGGGGAAAACAAAATACAAGATATCATGCGCCGGATTAGGATACATCAATGTTTCCTTGAAACTGTTATCCTCCAGTCCAACCCCTGAGATAAAATTTGCTAACAAATCCCTGTTACTCACAACTGTAAAACTAAAGGACGAATTCGTGCTTAAAATTTCACCATTTTCAGTCCAGTTAACAAATGTGTAGCCTATATATGGAGTTGCATTTATTAACGCTATACTCCCGTAATTATATGTGCCACCTCCAGTTACGAAGCCACCATCCGCGTTTGAAGCCGTAACTGATATTATATGCGTATTGATAGTAAAATCAGCAATTATAGTCCGGCTTCTATCTACCGTAAAACTGTATATTGAATCAGTACTTACAACAACTCCGCCTTCGGTCCAACTGCTAAAACTGTATCCTGAGTTTGCAATTGCTTTCACTGTTGCTACCGAGCCAAAATCATACGATTTACTGCCACTTACAGATCCTCCGGCTGCCGGTGAAACTGAAGCCTGTATAATGCCAATATTACTGGTATTATGTGAAAAGTTGGCGACGAATGTCCTGTCAGCAACAACAGGAATGCTCAAGACGGAACTTATGCTTACCTGTATGCCATTTTCAGTCCAGTTTATGAAATTATATCCTATGGCCGGGGTGGCATTTAAGAATACAACACTACCATAATTATATTTTCCTCCTCCGCTTACGTCACCGCTTTCAACAGGAGTAGCAGAAACAGAAATAGTATAGGTTTTGATCTGATAATTTGCAATCAGTGATCTGTGTCTTTCCACACTAAAACTATAAACGGAATCGGCACTTACAATACTTCCGTCTTCGGTCCAGTTGATAAAGCTGTATCCAGGGTTTACCTTAGCCGTTAATGTTGCTGTCGATCCATGATCATACGTTTTACCACCGCCTACTATTCCACCTGCTGAAGGTAAAGCAGAAGCAGAAATAACATAAGCAACAAGAGTATAGTTGGCGACTAATGCTCTGTCAGAATTTATTGTAAAGCTATATGTTGAACTTGTACTTATTACCGAACCGTTTTCACTCCAGTTTGCAAAACGGTATCCATTCATCGGGATTGTATATAACGTTAATACATTCCCATATTCATACGTTCCCCCGCCGCTTACTGTTCCGCCTTCAGCCGGGGAAGCTGTAACAAAAATCATTTGCGTCCTGAGTATGAAATTAGCCAGCAGGGTTCTGTTCTGAGTAACTGTAAAACTATAAGTGGAGTCAGAGTTTACCAATGTGCCGCCTTCGGTCCAGCCGGTAAAAATGTATCCTGCGCTGGCCGAAGCATTCAGGGTAGCAACCGAGCCGTAATCATACGTTCGGCCACCGCTTAAAACTCCTGCTGCCGAAGGTGTGGGCGAAATCAATATACTAAAAGTATTAAGCGTAAAGTTGGCGACTATATTCCTGTTAGTATTAATTGCAAAGGAATAGATTGAACTATTACTGACCTCTGTCCCGTTTTCAGTCCAGTTTACAAATCTGTACCCGGTAGCAGGTATTGCTTTTAAAGTTACAGCACTGCCATAATTATAGGTACCGGCTCCTTCAACAGTTCCGGCTGCCACCGGAGATACTGTAAGGGATATATTATTAGTGATAACGGTAAAATTTGCTATTAATGTTCTGCTTCCTGCCACTGTAAAATTGTACGTGGGATTTGTGCTTACCACAATTCCGCTTTCGGTCCAATTAGTAAAACTATAACCGGAATTCGGAGTAGCTGTAACTGCCGCAACTGAGCCATAAGCATAGGTTTTACTATCACTCACTGTGCCGTAAGTTGAAGGAGCAGCTGAAGTTATAATGCTGGCTGTACCGGGATTGAGCATAAAATTGGCAACTAATGTCCTGTCAGCAATAATTGTAAAGCTATAGGCCGGACTTGTACTTACAATTACCCCGTTTTCGGTCCAGTTTGTGAAACTGTAACCGGTACCCGGCGCAGCACTTAAAGTAACTATACTTCCATAATCATATATTCCTGACCCGCTTACAGTTCCTCCCTGCGCAGGAAGAGCTGTTACGGTCATACTTTGTGTATTTATCCTGAAATTTGCATTCAAATTTCTGCTTTTTGATACTGTGAAACTGTAAGCAGGGTTTGTGCTTACAACCGTTCCGTTTTCGGTCCAGTTGGTAAAACTATAGCCGGTATTTGGTAGTGCTGTCACTACTGCCAATGAGCCGTAAATATAAGCTTTTCCACCACTAACAGTACCACCTGCTGAGGGTGCAGCTTTAGCCGAAATACTATATGTGTCAGGATTAAGCGTGAAATTGGCGCGAATAGACCTGTTAGAACTAACCGTAAAGATAAACGTTGAACTGTTACTTAACTGTGTTCCGTTTTCAGTCCAGTTAACGAAACTGTATCCGGCGGCGGGGATTGCTTTCAATGTAGCTTCACTTCCATAATTATATGTTCCGCTTCCGTTAGCTGAACCACCTTCAGCCGGTGTTGCTGTTGCTGAAATAATATGTGTGTTAACCGTAAAATTTGCAGTTAATGTTTTGCTTCCTTCAACAGTAAAACTGTAAGCGGGGCTTGTACTTACCATTGTTCCGTTTTCAGTCCAGTTGGTAAAAGTATATCCGGTATTAGCAGTAGCGGTTAATGTTGCTGCTTCGCTGTAATTATAAGTTCCGCTACCGCTAACTGTACCACCAGGCGTTGGTAAAGCGGAAGTGAGAATAGTATAACGGAGAGGAGCATAGTTGGCGATTACTGTTCTATCCGAATTTATTGTAAAGCTATAGCTTGATGAAGTACTTACCTGTGTTCCGTTTTCGGTCCAGTTTATAAAACTGTATCCTTTGCCGGGATTTGTATTTAATGTAACCAGACTTCCGTAAACATATATTCCTCCTCCACTCACCACACCGCTTGCTGAAGGCAAGGCATAAGCCAATAGTGTATAATTAGTACCCGGTGCAAAGTTGGCGACTAACGACCTGTTAGCAATTATTGTAAAGCTATACGTTGAACTTGTACTGACCAGTGAACCGTTTTCGGTCCAGCTTACAAAACTGTATCCGGCATTCGGGGTTGCATTCAGGTTTACTATACTGCCATAATTATAGGTTCCGTTTCCACTGGCTGTTCCACCTGCCGCCGGGGACGAAGTAACGGAAATAATATTTGTACGAATTGTAAAATTTGCTATAAGTGATCTGTTTCCTCCCACTGTAAAACTATATGCAGGAGTTGTACTTACGATGGTTCCGTTTTCGGTCCAGTTGGTAAAATTGTAACCGGTATTTGGGTTAGCAGCCAATGTAGCTACCGATCCGTACATATATGTTCCCTCTCCGCTCACGTTACCACCAACAA
Source organism: Bacteroidales bacterium (assembly GCA_038249635.1). Taxonomy (GTDB): domain Bacteria; phylum Bacteroidota; class Bacteroidia; order Bacteroidales; family UBA4417; genus UBA4417. The sequence goes on from JBBSDG010000066.1 coordinate 8,348, forward strand.
CCGGTGCTGCCGATGCCGTGATGATTCCGTTATATGCAATCGGAGCAAAGTTGGCGACAAATGCTCTGTTTGATTTAACAGTAAAACTATAAAATGAATTTTCGCTAATCTGTGCCCCGTTTTCGGCCCAGTACCGAAAGATGTAACCTGATGCAGGTGTTGCATTTAATGTTACAATGCTCCCGTAGTTATATGTGCCGCTTCCGCTCAGCGAGCCACCTGCTGACGGTAAAACCGTAGCCGAAACAGAATAGGTATAAGCGGTAAAGTTTGCTACTAAATTCCTGTTGGAATTAATTATAAAGCTGTATGTTGAGCTGGTACTTATCAGTGTGCCGTTTTCGGTCCAGTTGGCGAAGATGTATCCCTGCCTGGGGGTAGCATTTACAGTTACGTTATTGCCATAATTATAAATTCCGCTTCCGCTCAGCGTGCCACCTGCGGCCGGGGATGCTGAAATGGAAACAGCATATTCATCACTCATAACCTTTTTAAACTGATCCCTGCTTTCAGCAAAACTCAAATTGTACTGTTGCGAATTGTTTTGCAGATCAAACGACTGAAAAGGAGTGACCTTATAACCAAAAGATGTATTTGGAAAGCCGGCAATAGTGCTAAATATACAGATAATAAACAGTAGTATTCTTTTCATTTTTATTATGTCGGAATTATTGATGCGCAAAGTTAGGAGAAAATTATTCAGAGATGATTCAGTCAAACTCAGGAAAAATGGAAAACAGGGACTATTTAATGATAATTTAATAATAGATTAATTGTAAATTAAAGAAATGTAGCTCTCTGTCAACATCTGTATATTCGTAAAAGTAATTATCCGACAGCTTTTGCCCGTAGGGCATTTATAGCAATAGAGAGAGAAGGAAGAAGAATTTATTAATTTGCCCATAGGGCATTAATAATCAAATTATAATGTCAATCCCCTATGGGGATAATATTTAGCCGTTTTTTGTGCTTTGTGCTTCATTTTTTGTATCATGGCAAAAGGACAAGAAAAAAAATAAAAACAGAATATTGTCTTATTTATTCTTTTCCCCTCATATCAAAATAATATTTAGCCGTTTTATTCCTGTAATTTCATGTTTTCATCCTGAATATTGAATGCTCTGCATACGTGTTTTGCTTTTCCTGCAATTTAGCCACGAAAAGTTACTTACATCCTCTTTATTCGAAATTTTACCTCTTTCGTAATTGAATTAAGAATTACTTAACATTCCCTTAATATACTTACGGTTAACAGAGCCTAATTTTGCAGTCAGATTAATACCTGAAATATTCAGGGTGTTTTTTTGATTTAAAGTTATGAAAAAGGAAAACTACATTAAAAGCCGGAGAAATATAGCCGGAATAAATACTACCTTATATTTCTTTCTGTTTTGCACCTTATTAACAGGAAGCAACAATTTACTCTTTGCCCGGCAAAATTATACCATAACGCATGACGACAGCCTGGCGCTCGAAAAAGTAATTGTTGAGCGATATTACGATGCAGCTTCTAATGATTTTACCGATACCGTTCCTGATATGCTGCCGAAAGGCTCGGTAACCTACCGGATATATATAGATATGAAACCCGGTTATTCACTCCAGGCCGTTTACGGAGTTAAAAACCATGAGTTGTTCCTGAAAACCAGTACATTTTTTTTTAATGATCAGGTTTGTTATGCTCAAACCGGTTTTAACATTGATGCAAAAAAACTAAATACAGCATCGGTTGCACTGGATTCGTGGATAACCATGGGAGCAGCTACACGTCTTCATACCGGTGTACTCAGAGAAGAGGATACTGACGGCTCTTCCTTAATTAAAAACCGCAGTTCTTTTTCCAAGGCTGATGGATTAACAAAAGGGAATCTTCCCAAGTTTCAGCCGTTCAACCTCGATCTGAAATTTTTTAATAATGACAGTACTGCAAGTTCTTTTAATACCAATGATGGAGCCTGGGCAGCAATGGGAGGAGTGAAAGGCCCGACCCCCGAAAACAGGGTATTAATTGCCCAGCTTACAACAAACGGTAAACTTACTTTCGCTTTAAATGTTCAGATCGGAACCCCATCGGGAGGTGTGGTGAAATTTGTTACGAAAAACCCTGAAGGCTCTGAGATTCAATTCGACGGTCTCACACAAAACTAAATCCAACACTTAATTTTATAATTATAATAAATCCAAAAAAACATTACCATGAAAAATAACTTTACGAAGAACATTTTATTTGGCTTAGCCTTTTTACTTTCTGCTTCTTTTGTTCATGCGCAAACCGGCTTGCAAAATATTATAGTCGAAAAGTACTATGTATCCGATGCTGCTGATGAGGCTGCAAGTATAGGCGTGCTCCCGGTTGGTTCAGTTACTTACAGAATTTTTGTAGATATGAAACAGGGATACAAATTCCAGGCAGCCTTCGGTACAACTGTTATACCTGATATTTCAAATCCTTCAATAAAAGTTGTACATGCACTTTTTTTTAAAACAACTACTTCATTCTTTAACAACGAAGACAGGGGAGCCGTTAGCCCGACCTTTACCAAAACCCAGGCCAAAAGCAACACAGTTATGCTCGATTCATGGCTTTCAGTCGGGGCTGCATGCGCGGGAAATTTCGGAGTCTTGAAAGCCGAGGATGATGGAGTTGCAACTGTTATTAACTCAAATGGAGTTTTGAAAAATGAGAATGCAATAGCAGGAATTCCTTTAACTCTGCAAGATGGTATGAAAACCGGTACACCACAGGCAATAACCTTGGTTGGTCCACAAATTGAAACAGGTATCTCAATTTTTGATGCTACAAGCCAGGCCGGCGGGAATTTTACACTTACCGATGCAGCATGGAGTGCATTAAGCGGAGCCGTTGGTGTTGATACTACCAATAAGGTTTTAATCGCTCAGCTTACCACGGATGGCGACTTTTCATTCGAATTGAATATGCAGCTTGGCACACCTGATGGCGGAACTGAGAAATTTGTTGCCAGGAATCCGATTTCGACTAATGGCGAAACTGAAAAAGCTTTCCTGACCTACACATCAGTTAACACAGGGATTGACGAGCTGCTGAAAAACAGCAATAAGAAGCTGAATGAAGTTTCTGTTTATCCTAATCCTACCTCCGGGAAATTTACACTGAATGTAAAATCCGAAAGCAGCAACCCGAACAATGAATATATCATTCGTGATTTAATTGGGAAAATTATTGTAAAGAAAAATATTGAAAATGCTTCCGGAAACGATAACGAAAAAATTGATTTGAGTGCGTATCCTAAGGGATTGTATTTTATCGAAGTAACGGTGGACGGGCACAAATCGGTGAGTAAAGTAGTGAAGAATTAGTCTTTGGTCGGAATTCAATAAACTGAAGAGGTAGTGATAAGTAATATTGAATTGTATTTGTGTGTAATAATCTCTTCAAAGATTTCAACCCTTTGAAGAGATTATTCGATAAGCATGAGTAAGTCGGCTAATAATGACAAGCATTTGGCTTAAAAGCAATATCAATGAATAATGCAATGCGGTTGGCTCATTCCGGAAGCGACAATGACTTCAATCTTAAGATGAAAAATAATCAGATGAGGAAAAATCAAATCAAAATCATATTTATTCTTTTGATTTTTAATTTAATAGCAGCATTTTCTGTTACTGCTCAATGCGTTATTAAGGGTAAAGTAACAGATGTTACCGGTGAGGTGCCAATTGGTGTGACTTTTTACCTTAAGTCGAACATTACACTTGGTACTACAACGGATATCAATGGTCAATTTGAATTGAAAGTCAATACCAGCGGTAAACAGGTTTTTGTAATAAGCTACATCGGCTATAAAACTATTGAAGATACAATTACCTGTACAAAAGGCGAGATCATTGTCAGGAATTTTGTTCTGGAACCCACGGCAGTTTCATTAAGTGCAGTCACCATTACCGGACGAACACAAAATAATTTCGATGCACATATGGAAACGAAAAAGAAACTTTCGTCGAATGCGCTAGATTATGTCTCGGCCGAAACCATGAAAAAAACCGTTGATAACAATGTTGCAGCAGCAATAACCAGGGTTACGGGCGTATCTTCGACAAGCAGCGGATTTATAACCGTGCGTGGTACCGGCGATCGTTACATTAAAACAACAATTAATGGTTCCCGGATTCCTACTTTGGATCCTTTAACTAATAATATTAAACTGGATATATTCCCGGCCAGCCTTGTCGATAATATAATTATTGCAAAAACGGCAAGCCCTGATTTGCCCGGAGATTGGGCAGGTGCCTATATTTCGGTCGAAACCAAGCAGTTTCCCGAAAAACTTGCAATCAATATGGAAACTTCATTTGGATATAACAACCAAACCACTTTTCATACTGTGCCAACCTCACAGCATAGTTCAACCGATTGGCTTGGATTTGACAATAAATTCAGGGACCGAAACCAGGATGACTACGTTCAGTTTAACGCCAAACCATCAACCTACGACGAGTTTGCTGCACTGGGATTACGCGATTACTTTAAAAACCTTGGAGTAACCGGTACCACGCCCTGGAATGATACCTATTTTAAACTGGGATTGGTGGAATTGGGCCTGCTGGGAAAAGCTCAGTTCGACGATCCGGCTGCATTCGAAAATGCAAAAAATGAATACAACACACTCTATTACAGGGAACATGCGTACGACCTGCTGAATGCCGATGCCGTAAAGTCAGAGAAATCGTTTCCCAATACATGGAAGGATACTGTCAGGAAAGCACCTTTAAATTTTAGCCAGAGTTTCAGCATAGGAAATCAAACAAAACTTTTTGGTAAACCAGTTGGATACCTTATGGGATTCAGGTATTCGAGCTCCATACAATACGATCCTGATTCGTACGGAAATCGTTTTGGCGTTGAAGGTAAAATAGTTGACGGAGTGCCTGCTGCATACGATGCCTTATCGCAGGTAATAAGCAAGGAAACCCGTGGATGGAGTGCTCTGATCGGAGCTTCATACAAATTGAATAAAAACAATACTGTGTCTTTTCTCTTTATGCCGAATGTAACCGGTGTAAACACAGTACGCAACATTAAAACTATGACAACCATAGGCTCTGATTCCGGAGTTTATATTCAGAGGGTTTACCAGCTGTATGAATCGCGCAGGCAGATGATTTACCAGTTGAAAACCGAGCATTATGTTCCCGGATCAAAACTGAAAATAGAATTCAATGCATCATATACCAAAGGTACCAGCAATCTGCCCGATCAACGGGTTGCAACCTATATACCGCCTGATGCCGAAATTCAGAATACACCCGGATACATAAGTGGCAACAGCACCGCAACCGGCAGGTATTTCAGGTACCTCGATGAAAATATATTCGATTCGCAGCTTTCGGTTGAAATCCCCTTAGATAAAAACCCGGATGTATTACGCAAATTAAAAGTTGGTGTCGCATACCAGTATGGAAGCAGGCAACAGGAAAATTATTATTATCAGCTAATGGAAGGTAATGGCAGTGAGTACATCCGCCTGGCAAATCCTGGTGCCGATGCTTACGGACCTGACCGGTTTGATATAGTAACTATTCTTAATCGTGGTCTTACAGGCGATCATGGCGATTCGTTACGCACTGTTCAGCAATATTTAAACCGGGCAGTGTTTCCAAACAACCAGGTTTTTGGAGAAAGCAATACCAAAGCTGCGTATGCTATGCTGGATTACTCAATAATTCCTACTGTCAGGTTTACCGGTGGACTGAGGATCGAACATGCATATATGTACACCGATTGTAACTTGTTCGATGATCTGCAGCTGGCTTCTGATGATACCCGCCGCATGTTTGTAGCACCTTCGCCTATCCTCGATATTATGATCAGACCCGGTGAACTGAACGAGCTGAGTTACCTGCCAAGCGCCGGTTTAATTGTTAAACTCAGGAAAGACGAAACTGCGCCATTCAATCTCAGGCTTAATTATAGTAAAACTGTTGCGCGTCCAAGCCTGCGTGAGTTATCGGATAATGCCTATTTCGATTATGAAATCAATAAAGTGGTGTATGGTAACTCTTTGCTTAAAATGGTGGAGATCAATAATTATGACTTGCGACTTGAATCCTTTTTTAAATCG
>JBBSDG010000067.1:0-14405 GCA_038249635.1 Bacteroidales bacterium
ATGATAATGGTAAAAAAGGATATGGCCAGCATGATATTTCCCTGTCGGATTATTATCCCTGTAATTAATCCATATCGAATATATACGAAAAACAGGCTTGTCAGCTGGTTTTGGTTCCTTCTTCAGGTGTATCGAATACTTCATAATTCATCATCAGGGCCATTGAAGTATAAAGCAACATCCCGTTCGGCATTTGAAAAACAGCATTACCGTAGTTGGCAACCATTAAGCCAAACATACCCGAGGTGAGTGCAGCCATTTTTAATTTTAATATTGGATCGCGTATCCGGAACATGACATTGAATGATGATTTTATAACAACATAGAAAAGAATAAACAAAAAGAGCAGCAAGCCGATAACTCCCATCTCGACCCAAACCAGCACATACCCGCTGTCGGTAGCTACTTGCGACAGATAGGCATTAGGCAGAAATCGCTGGGCTTTTACACCGCCATGCCCGACACCTCCGCCAAAAGGACGGCTGGCAAGATAGACTTTGAGTTTTCGCTGGTTTTCGAGCCTCACCTGGAGCGAGGCATCATTGGGGTCGAATGCAGTCCTCATCCTTCGGATTTGCGCATTCCCCTGGCCTATTGATGTGTATTTAAAGAATACAAAGACTATCAATAGCAGGAAAAACCCAGCAATCATTACCTTTTTGTTTTTCCTGAGTACAAAAAAAGCACCGAAACCGGCAAGCGGAATACTGAGTGCACCGCGTGTTCCGGATAATATCATGCCATATAAGGCAAAAAACGCCACGACAATAAAAAACAGCTTTTTTTTCCAGTCTTTTTGAGCCATAGCGACAATTCCTGCCACCACCGCCGAATAGCCCTGGTTGGCTCCAAATTGCCCGGCATCGCTCAAAAATGAAAAAGCTCTTAATTTACCAAATAAAATGTGGGTCTTATAATTCCCTTCATTCAGCCAGTCTTTTTCCGCCTGGTCCAAACCCACATCAATCTGCATTATTCCTTTTATGCTAGCCAACAGGGCAAAGACTCCCCAGATAAGAAAAAGGATATCCAACTTCCGGTTGGTATTAATAAAAAGTAAAGTTAAAGGAACCAGAAGCAGCATATACAGCCCTACACCCCGACCCGAAAACCAGGCTTCAACACTGCGGGCTTCAGGATTTACCAACTCAAACAGCGAATAGGCAAACCAGACAGCCGATAGTAAAGTAATATCTTTTTTTGCAGGCGACCAGTCGACACGTTCGCTGAACCTGTTAAATATAAGCGCAACATAAGTCAGAATCAGGATTGCATCCATGGCAAGACCAACCTGAACGCCTTTCACATAACGCCCCAATCCAAGCAAAATGAAACCAAAGATGATGGCGGTGTAAAGGCCAATAACCGGTTTCCAGAATAACAGGTACAAATAAAGAAAAATGAAAGGAAGTACAATAAATCCTAACCCGCCAATAAGCCCCGTTTTACTTGTGATGAATGCGGATAAGGCAATCAGAACCACAAGCAGAAGCAGGTAATAGGGCGACCGAAGCCGGTCGGAACCGGTACGGCGATCGAATGGATTTAGAGTACCTTCCATTGTTTTATAATTGGCTGCAAACCGATAACAGGGAATCAGCCTGTTTTCTGAATTTGCCGGTTCCTGAATTTTAAATAGATCGTTTTGTAAAAATCTATCCCATTTGTAAAAATATGCGAATATTGCAACGACAACTCACGGCTGAAGTAATAAAACCCGACCCATACACCAATAATGGTGAATAGAATAGATCCCACAGCCACAAGCGCCAGCGATTTGAAGATAAAAATAGCAACCAGGTCGCCCACTACATTGAAAACTACCATGTAAAGCACCTTTAGGGCATTGATATTTGGCTTGTTGATGCTGTCAAGGCCAATTCCTGTCATACGGTCGATCGGAAGCAGAAGCCCGTACAATGAAAATATTCGTACGATGTTGGCCGTATTGAAACCGGTAATAGGATCGGTTCCCAGGTACTGCCTTCCTCCAAGAATCAGCACAAAGAAATCGGCGAAAATAAAGGTGAAAAGACTGATAAAGATAAACAGGTAACTCATAGCGCCTGAGTAAGTATAAAACAATTCCTTCACTTCCTGCACCTTACCCTGTATGCTGGCTTTCGACATTTTCGGGAAAGCGGTTGCCACGAAACTCCGTAAAGGAATCTGCTGTAGCTCGGTAAGTTTCATTGGGATGCTGTAAAGGGCAACAGCGGCTGTTCCAAGCGGGCTTAAGCTGATGATCAGCGTGTCGGCGCTTCGCAAAAGGTTGGTACCTATAAGTGTAAACGTAGTATATTTCCCGAAATCGAGTAAAACCCGGGTTGTCTGTTTTGTAGCTTTCCCTATATGCTTCAGCCCGTCCCATCCCGCAAGCATGCATACTCCCGAAGAAATGACATTTATGATCAGCATGGCCCATACCAATTGTAAAAGTGTCATATTCAGGAAGAAATAATTAACCAGAAGCACCACGAAAAATCCGCCGCTGTTTATGGCTTTGATCAGAAATATCTTCCCGAATTGCTGATCGGCCTGCATGATCACCAAAGCGGTGTTTAAAGGAAGATTTATTAAAGCCAGCAAGGGGTACCAGGTGAAAAATAATTCGTATCCGGCACGTTGAATAGGCTCCGCAAAAGCCAGATGGCAAGCTACCAGGATAACTGCAATGAGAATTGTCGCCACCAGTCCGATCAGGCCGTTGGACCCTATGAATTTCAATCGGTCGTCGTTTTCAACTCCTGACAAATACCGTATAATGGCTGTATTGGTAATGCCAAACCTGAACATCTCAATGAATGAACCCGACGAAATAAATAAAACCCACTGTCCGAAAACATCAATCGGAAAGCTGCGTGCGAGCAAAGCAAAACCCCCAAAACCGAAAAACGCAATGGTTAGGTTGCCGGCCAGCGAAAGGAAGTTATCTTCACGAACTATTTTTTTCAGGGTTCTTTTCAAGGTTATACTAAATTAAATGTGATTTTCTGAAAGAAATTGAAAACGGAACATATTTTTCATTTTGCGGCGGATGAGGCTTCTTTTTTTTGGCAACTCTCCCAATACATACTCGGTTACAGGCAGTTCAACTCCATTAAGGATAAAATGTGTTTTTTGATCTGTAAGCTTCATAAACACATCAAGAGCAGCCTGGTCGGCATCGGACCATGTTCTGTTCGAGCGGCAAATCAAAACCGGGATATCTGCCTGCGAAAGCAAATCAGCCGGGTATGGATAGTATAAAACAGGCGGCAGTTCAATGATCACAAAATCAGGAATGTATGACAAGCTATATCCATTCTGTTCCAGTATATCATGGTAACTTTTAACCGTATAAAACTTTTCATCCACCCTATATATGAGGCATTCCTCTTTACCCAGATAATTAGCCGGATCTTTCAGTAAAGGACTGTCAATATCAATCCGGGTATCGGGATATCCTAAAAGTAAGTTGATGAACGAAACCCTTTTCTTCTGTTGTGATGCTGCTTCAGCCTTGGTTATACCTGGAGTGAGCCGGATGTTTTGAGCTTTCTCTGCCTTTTGCAGGGATTCGGCGGAATAATTGAGCACCAGGACTTTCTTGCCCTGGATTTTCAGTTTCTGTGCCAGGTTGCCTGCTATGACCGTTTTCCCTTCCTGGTTCATTGTGCTGAAAAGCAACAAGGTCTTTGTTGGGTTATCCGGGTTACTTAGTCGAAGGTATAATTCAATTTTCTGAATGGTAATTTCGAGCAAACGGTTGGCAATAGAAGGAAAACTAATCTTTTCGAACTTAAGTAAAATTTTGGGAAGTACCCCGAGGAAAGGCAGGTTCAGGATTTTTGCCGCTTTCACCGGATTTTTTAACGTATCATCAAAGTACTCCATAATCAGGATGCTTCCGAATACAATCATGAAACCCATTAGGGCAGCTACAATTATAAGTATTTTACGTTTGGTCTTGATAGGCGATAATGGGAAATATGGCGGATCGACGGCTTTAATATTTGATGAAAGCTCATTATCCTGCATTTTGAGTTTGGCGAGGTTTAATCCATGCAGTATTTCGAGGAATTCTTGTTCCGACACCGAAATTTCACGCTCAATGCGTTTTATATTTGCCCCCGCCGGTGCATAAATGGCATACTGTTTTTGAAATTCCTTAATTCTGTCGCCAAGCACATCTATACCTGCTTTCACATTTTCGGCTTCAATAACGTTATTGATCCAGTCGTTTAAAACTGTGCTGATTGGGAGCCCATCCGTTGAGTTGCCATACTTATATAATTCGGCAACGGAAGCTTTTATTTCACTCTTTAGATTTTCGGCTCCGGCTTTTAAATCGGCCAGGTTTTGCTTATCCTTACTGTCAGGAGTTCCCTTGGTTTCAGCGCTTGCAATGCGATAGTTAAGGTCACCAAGCTGATTTTTTTTCTCAAGTAAGTTCGTACTATTCAGTTGTATCTGTTGCTGGATAGCCAGCTTTTCTTCGAGCCGTTTTATTCCGGCCTCGATACCGGCGAGTTTTATTCGTTTGTTATTATACTCAACATCTAGGTCTTCCTTAACAACAGCAACGGCCTTACTTTGCTCGTAATAGTTGATTATATTATTAGCCTTATTAAATTCAAGCAGTTTGTCTTCGGCAATTTTGAGCCGCTCGGCCGCCTGTTTCAGCTGGTATTGAAAATATTTAACAATGGCATCCGACCTGTTCTCTTTTATGTTTTTATAATTCCTGATGCATACTTCGGTCAGTAAGGCTAGTGTTTGCTGGCAGATACCTGGATCGTCGGCTTCATAATCCAATTGCACAAGGTCGCTGTTTGAAATCCGCTGAACCTTGATAGTCGAAATCTCCTTAAATGAATAATGCGGATTGGGGAAATTCAGCAACTTATATACAAAATTTGTGTCACTGCTTTCCATTAAATCAGTCAGGTTGATCACTGTTCGTTCATAAGCGGCCTGGTTGATAGATGGCGGAAACAGGTGTAAACTGCTTAAATCAACAAAATTCTGGAACGAAAATGAATCCCTTTCGGCCGGTAAATCCGCATTGGAATTGCTTCCGGATACCAGGGTATCAGATTTTGCACCGGATAGATTAATATCTCTAGCAACTAATTTGTAGATATAGGAAGGAGTAATTTTTTTTAATTCGGAAAAGGATTTAGCTGAAATATATTTCGGATCAGGTTTGTCGAGTAAAAGATGCTGGCTCAAAAGCCTGATGGCAACTTCCTGTTGGGTTTCGCGCGATTTGATAACGTTGATCAGGTTATCAAAAGCCGTATTATTTGCAAAAAAGTTAAATGACTTATCCATTTCAACGCTTGAGCCCGATGCAATTCCGGTATATAGTGTTGTGGACGAGGTGTATCTCCAATCCGGTTTACGGGTCATGAATATAACCAATACAGCCAGTAAAACGGGAGTAATCAGCAATAACACAATATGCTTTTGTACTAACCTTATCAGATCAATTATTTTCATTGGTTGGTTTTTGTAGTATAGGTTTTGTTGAATTTGAATCCAACAATTTCTTCGAGAAGCATATAAGCAATTATATAGTCGGTACGTGAGGTTTCATAATCAGATTCCGACTGCGCTACTATATCAAAAATCCTGGAATATTCGGTTACGGAAACTACACCATTTTGAAATTGCTTTTCCACCATTTCCATATTTATTTTGGATGTTCCGAAATTTTTAGATCTGATTTTAAGAAGACGCTGTTTCAATACCACTTCGTTGTATTGCTTTATAACCAATTGCCTTACTTCATCGCGCTGGGCTTCGGCCATGCTTTCGGCCTGGTCGAGTTCTGATTGAGCCATCCGGATCAGGTTTTTACGATTTATCAAATCCTGTGCAGGGAATTTTATGTAGGCACCCACACCCCAGTTGTATTGGTTGCTTTTGGTAGCTAAAACAGAAGGATTCTGACCTTCGGATGTGTTGGTCGAAAAATTATCGAAAGTACCGTACCGCGCATCTGCCTGTATGCCAAAATTCCTTGTCCAGTTATTTTGGTATGTGTGCAGGTTGCATTGCTTCCCTGTTATTCCCAGGTCGCGAAACCGTATCATTGCGTTGGTAGCGATGGCCGAATCAATCAGCACACTTAAAGGCGGAAATACAATATTTGCGTTTACCGTTGACAGATCAGCCGATTCCTGTTCCTGAGCCATAGCAATAAAGGGCCAGCTACTATTTAGAAATGCTATCAGTAAAATAAGGCTATACAATTTCATTTTTTTTTTGACAAATTAATAAAACATCAATCAGACCGTATCTTTCTGAAAAAGTGCACGAAAGGTTCGCAATATCAGTTTGAAATCGTACCAGAACGAATAATTATTCCCGATAAAGTGGTCGGAATAGGTATTGTCGAGTCGTTTGCGCTCAGCTTCCGACATATCGCCGCCTTTTCCCCTGAGTTCAACCTGCCAAAGGCCGGTAATGCCTGCCGGAGCCAGGAAACGCTTTGCCATATCCCCACCGCCTTTTCCTATTGTAAGTTGTTCGGCTTCATAAACCGGAAGCGGGCGATTCCCTACAATCGACATATCTCCTTTCAAAACATTGATCAACTGAGGAAGTTCGTCAATACTGGTATTTCTGATAAATTTCCCGACTTTTGTGATACGTGGATCATTTACTATTTTAATAAATGCCGATTTTGAACTGTCAATTTCCTTTTTCTGAACGGAATACCAGTCTTCGCATATGGAATGGGTGCCAACATGTATCAGTGGCGAACATGTTTGATTTCCCGGTAACTTCTCGCATTTCGGACAAGGTGTTTCAAAATCAATTTCCGACTTTTCAGAAACAGTAGCATACTGATTCTTATCTTTTGCCAGCTTGGCAAGATCGGCATCGGCTCCCACGCGCATGGACCGCAGCTTATAAAAATCGAATGGCTTGCGACCCACCCGGCGTGAAGTATAATAAACTTTCCCTTTCGATTCGAGCCTTATGGCAATAACAATTATCAATATCACTGGTGATAGAGCGATAAGTGCGGAGCTTGCCATCACCACATCAAAAACCCGTTTCGATAAAGGCATATGATACGTTATTTCTGTTTCGAGCTGAGGTTCGTGGTACACTATTTTTTTACGGTATTCCTTCAGATATTCAACCCGGCCCGCGATATTTGCCGCCGAAATTAACGGTATTACGAAATAGTCGTCAATATGCCTTTTGAATGCTTCCTTGTAGAGTTCTTCCTTAAACTCATATGCAATAAGCATAAAACATACATGCGCGAGTTCTTTTTGTTGCCTCACCCATTCGTGCATCTCCAATCCATTCCCTCCCGAGAGAGCCATCTCGCAAAGTATGGCATCCGGCACCTGCCCCGACTTGAGGTAATTTACAGCAGTGAGTAAATTACTGTGGGTGGTTAATGAAACTAGTCTGTCGGCTCGCAACAAATCCATTGTTTCTGATGAAGTGCCGACATAGACAATTCTTAATGCTTTTTCCATGATTTAATTTACTAGCAGGCTGAATAAACAATAACCGGATTCCGGTTTTGTAAATTACGTTTCATTACCATTTGGTGGCATAATGAACCGGGAACAGGTTTTTCCGGATCACCTCGTCCAACTCTTCAGGGTTGAAAGGTTTTTTAAGAAAATCCTGTGCTCCGAGTTTGTAACATTTTACGCGGTCCTTGCTGCTTTCAACCCCCGACAGCATTACGATGGGAGTATGTTTTGTGTAGCCACGCTGCCGAACCTTCTCTACAAATGAGTACCCATCCATCACAGGCATCTGGCAATCGCAAATAATGAGATCAGGCAAATTCTCTTCGAGCCAGTCAAGCGCTTCAAGACCATCGCTTTTACTAAGCACTTCATAGTTTTTCGAGAGAAAGCTCTCCAACAAAAGCCGTATGCTTCGCTCATCATCAACAACTAAAATTTTGTTTTTCATGGTTCCAAAGTTTTTATGAGGTTATATGTAGTGCTTTTTAACGGTGCAGGCTCTGGGTTTCTTCCTACGATTTCAGGGCTTGTACAACTGTTTTTTAAAATTTTAAAATCCACCCGGTATGTATTCCACTAACTAATGGTATCACAAAGCAGATGGACAAGGACAATTTTGTCACTAAATTCTGATCGGTTTATGAACGAAACAAAAATATTCCGAATTAACCGGTATGGCTATAGCGGAATACACCCTTTATGTGTAGCTATCAACATCTAAATGTTGTAGCTATGCGTACGGAAAGTCTGTAGCGTTTCCAACTACAAAGGATTTTAGGAATATTTGTAATGAAGTAAAAGTATTGAATAACAGGTTAATGCAACTTTGGGCCGATTAGGCCAGGACCATACGAAGCTGCTTTCGGGTAATTTTTCTGAAGGCAATTTGGTGTGCTAACTCTTCCAGGGATTTAAACCGTTGAAGGGTTTAGCCATAAAACAGGAAAGATACTGCGCAATTCTTCTGCGGACATGGAGCCACAGGGTAGCGATCAAATCTACAGATTTGTAACCAAAATAATTAAAAAAAGCCCCGGCGGGGCTTAATATCATTGAATCCTTATCAGACGGAGCAGTGTGTGAAGTGTGAAAATGCTTAACCGGAAAGTAGCAATTTACAGATGAATGCCCTTGTCCAACTATTTATTCTCGTTATCTATTTTGCGGTACGAAGTAACCAGCCCGTGAATAAGAGCTGAGCTGAATCCTTTATGCTCCATTTCGTTGAGGCCCGAAATGGTGACACCGCGCGGTGTGGTAACTTTGTCAATTTCCTGTTCGGGATGGTGGTCGGAGTTCAAAATAAGTTCCGAGGCACCACGCACAGTCTGGGCAGTAATAAACTGTGCAACCTCGGCACTGAACCCTATTTCGATGCCTCCCTGCATGGATGCCCGCAAGTAACGAAGGGCAAAAGCAATACCACAGGCTCCCAGTACGGTGGCTGCCGACATCAGTTCCTCGTTTATAACTGTGGTTTTGCCAAGTTTGTTGAATAATTCCAGAACCTCATCCTTGCTGCTTTCCGATCGCTTAGGGTACGCCAGGCAAGTCATAGACTCGCATATTGCAATTGCAGTATTTGGCATAGCCCTGAAAAGCTTTACGCTGTCGCCGGTTTCCTTTTCTATGGTTTGAAAACTTATACCTGCAACCATCGAAACCATGATTTTATCTGGTGTAAGAAATGGTTTTATCTCAGTCAGAATATCAATAGCCTGGTATGGCTTTACAGCCAGAAGTATAATATCAGCATTCCTTACCGCTTCAGCATTATCAGTGAGAATATTCAGGCCTCTTGTTTTAAACTTTTCGAGCAGATGAACCTTACGGCGAGTAATGGTGATATTCTCATTCGGGAAAATCTTTGAAAACACCAAACCTTCGGCAATAGCCGATCCAAGATTACCTCCACCGATAATTGCAATTTTTTTCTGATTCATACTTTATAATTTGAATTTGCAAAGGTCGTTACTATTTTAATTGCTCCTAACTAAAATGACAGGATGCAGTCTGTTGTTCGGCAAAATAATTCCGGCTGACTTTCCTATAGCCAACATATCAATACTTTACATCAATTTAGCTTCAGGCTTATCTGCTTCACTTAGATGGTAAAAATGCTGTGTAGTAATTTCAACTACACTATTTTATGCCTTTTCGCTACAACATTTATGTGGAGTTAACTACATGTAAATCGGTATTATCGCTATAGACTTGCACCACATTACAGTCTAATTTTGCTTCTCTCCTTTTCCGGGGTAAATTCTATCATTTAATAACCTGATGTTTTGCCAATAGTTGATGCAGAAAAGAATAAAAGCGGATCAATAAAATAACAATTAAATCTCTAAAGTCCTTTAAATATGAAAGTTGCAATTGTTGGAAGTGGATATGTTGGCCTGGTTACAGGAACATGTTTTGCAGAAGTTGGTATC
This sequence comes from Bacteroidales bacterium, assembly GCA_038249635.1. GTDB lineage: Bacteria > Bacteroidota > Bacteroidia > Bacteroidales > UBA4417 > UBA4417. Next base: position 9,926 of record JBBSDG010000067.1, read on the forward strand.
GATGTAGTTTGCGTTGATATTGATGAAAAGAAAATCGAAAATCTCAAAAACGGAATCATCCCGATTTATGAGCCTGGCCTTGAAGAAATGGTTCTAAGGAACATGAAAAAAGGCAGACTTCAGTTTACCACTAAGATCTCTGAAGCACTCGTTGACTGCGAAGTTCTTTTTAGTGCAGTAGGTACTCCACCCGATGAGGACGGCAGTGCCGATTTGCAGTATGTGCTGAGCGTTGCCCGCGATTGTGGAAAAAACATGAACGACTACCTGCTCATTGTTACCAAAAGTACTGTACCTGTAGGCACTGCGTTAAAAGTAAAAGCAGCCGTACAGGAAGAGCTTGATAAACGTGGGGTAAAAATCGAATTTGATGTTGCCTCAAATCCTGAATTCCTGAAAGAAGGTGCCGCTGTTGATGACTTCCTGAAACCCGATCGTATTGTTGTTGGACTCGATTCGCCACGAGCCGAGGAATTGATGAAGAGCCTCTATAAACCTTTTACCCTCAACGGCCACCCGGTTATTTTCATGGATATTACCTCGGCCGAAATGACAAAATACGCTGCCAATTCGATGCTTGCCACCAAAATCAGCTTTATGAATGATATTGCCAACCTCTGCGAAATTGTGGGCGCCGATATCAACATGGTTCGCAAAGGAATAGGTTCCGATTCGCGTATCGGAAATAAGTTTATTTATCCCGGCATTGGCTATGGCGGTTCATGTTTTCCAAAGGATGTTAAAGCATTGATTAAGACTGCTGCCGGATTTAAATACAACCTTCGGGTGCTTCAGGCTGTTGAAGATGTAAACGACGATCAGAAATCGGTGATGTATCATAAAGTGATGAAGCATTTTAACGGCGATATTAAAGGGAAAACTATTGCGTTATGGGGATTGTCGTTCAAACCTCAAACCGATGATATGCGCGAGGCTCCGGCTCTTGTGCTTATCGAAAAATTCCTTGGCGCCGGTGCAAAAGTAAAAGCCTACGATCCTGTGGCAATGCACGAAACAAAACGTGTTATTGGCGATACAATTGAGTATTCCGAAGATCAGTACGAAGCACTTATTGATGCCGACTGCCTGGTGCTGGTAACCGAATGGCCCGAGTTTAAATTTCCTAACTTCAACATTATCCGTAAGTTGCTTAAAGCACCGGTGGTTTTTGATGGAAGGAATATTTATGAACTCTCCGAAATGCGCCGCAAGGATTTTACGTATTACTGCATTGGAATAGATACATTGAAATAAGGGTTTTGGGATTGGGGGGTCATGTATTAGGGTAAAAACCCTGAGTTGTCGCCCCTGACTGCAAACCCCTAACTTGGACATGTCAGCACCAAAAAGGTTCCCCACAAAGCCACGGAGGACACAAAGCAGCTTAGTGAACTTTGTGTCTTTGTGGGAAAAATATTCTGCCCTAAAAACACTAATATTATTATTAAGACACTAACCCCTCAAAAAAATGATCAGAAAAAAGGTTTTAGTAACCGGCGGCGCCGGATTTGTCGGCTCACATTTATGCGAACGGCTGCTGAGCGAAGGCAATGAGGTGGTTTGCCTCGACAACTATTTTACAGGGCAAAAACAGAATATCGTTCATCTGCTTGATAATCCGTTTTTCGAACTTATCAGGCACGATGTTACCATGCCATTCTTCATCGAGGTGGATGAAATCTATAATCTTGCCTGCCCTGCATCGCCTGTACATTACCAGTACAACGCCATCAAAACCATGAAAACATCGGTAATGGGCGCTATCAATATGCTGGGACTTGCCAAGCGTATCAAGGCAAAAATTCTACAGGCTTCCACCAGCGAGGTTTATGGCGATCCGCAGGTACATCCACAGGTTGAAACCTATTGGGGACATGTAAATCCTATTGGCGAAAGATCCTGCTATGACGAAGGAAAACGGTCGGCCGAAACCTTGTTTGTTAATTACCACAAACAAAATAATGTCAGGATAAAAATCATACGCATTTTCAACACTTATGGACCCCGCATGCATCCCAACGATGGCCGCGTAGTTTCCAACTTTATTGTACAGGCGCTCAAAGGTAATGATATTACCATTTATGGCGATGGCAGCCAGACCCGCAGTTTCCAGTATGTTGACGATCTGGTGGAGGGAATGATAAGGATGATGGCGTCCAGGGAAGATTTTACCGGCCCGGTTAATATTGGCAACCCGAATGAGTTTACCATTTTGCAACTGGCCGAAAAAGTGATCAGTCTCACCAACTCAAAGTCAAAAATAGTGCGTATACCGCTCCCAGCCGATGATCCATCGCAAAGGCAACCCAATATCGAACTGGCTAAAAAAGAACTTGACTGGTCACCCAAAATTGAGCTTGAGCAAGGCCTTGTTAAAACCATCGGTTTTTTTGCATCCATCATTTAGTGCGCTTTGTGCCGCTTGTAGATGAGCATTTTTAAACAAAATCAATAAAACAAAGATCAAAGACCATGATTGACAGGGAAAATTTTAAGGAGAACTTCAAATACTACGATAATGAGGTTATTGTCCAGATTATGGACATCTTTTTAGGTGAATATGCCGGAAACCTGCAGGTTATTCAGAAAAGCATACTAGACAGGGATTTCGTGACACTTAACCATAAAGCACATGCCTTAAAAGGTGTGGTTGCGTATATGTCGGAGGAACTTAGCAACCTTTGTCTTATACTGGAAACAAACGGCAAAGAGAATAACGGAAATGGACTTCAGCCTGTATTTGAACAGTTAAAAGCTGGGATACTGGAGTTGGTTGAAGAACTTAAAAGTTTAAGAAAAGAGTATGCGGCATAGGACTGAAGGTTGTTGATTACAGAATCTATTTTTTATTAAAAAACGGAACTGCCAGGTAAAACATTTTGCTTTACCTGGCAGAATTCTTTTAGAAAATCTGATAAATATCAGATTCTAAACCTATTACTTGTTAAGATATTGATTTAGACATGCTTCAACACTTCATTCCCCATCGCATCAGTACCTAAAATCATATTGGGAGCTGTATTACTATCAGCTATATCCCGGGTACGGAAACCTGATTTCAGCACTTTATCCACCGCTTGTATAATAGCATCTGCTTCTGTTTTCAATCCAAAAGATATATCCAGCATCAGTGAAACCGAAAGAATGGAAGCCAGCGGATTGGCAACGCCCATGCCGGTAATATCATGTGCTGAGCCGTGAATAGGTTCGTAAACTCCGGTGCCATCGCCAATTGATGCGGAAGCAAGCATTCCCATAGAACCCGCAATCTGTGAAGCTTCATCGGTTAAAATATCGCCGAAAAGATTAGCCGTAACCACCACATCAAACCGTCGCGGATCTTTAATCAGCATCATGGCTGCCGAGTCAACAAACATGTGCTCAAGTTCCACATCAGGATATTCCAGCCCGATTTTCTGAACAACTTCGCGCCACAGGCGGCTTGTTTCGAGCACATTGGCTTTGTCAACGGAGCATACTTTATTGCGGCGGGTACGGGCTGCAATAAATGCTTTGTGTGCAATGCGCTCCACTTCGTAGCGACTGTATTCGGCTACATCAAAAGCGGTATCGCCATCATTTTTTCTTCCTTTTTCGCCAAAATAAATATCACCGGTGAGTTCCCTGAAAAAGAGAATATCGGCACCTTTTAATATTTCGGATTTGATGCTTGAAGCACTCAGCAACTCATCGAAAAGCTTAATCGGGCGTATATTGGCATACAAGCCCAATTCCTTTCGCATCCTTAACAAACCTTGCTCCGGACGAACTTTAGCCGAAGGATCGTTGTCGTATTTCGGATGGCCAACGGCACCAAATAAAACAGCATCCGATTGCTTCATCTTTTTCAATGATTCTTCAGGTAACGGGTTACCGGTAGCTTCGATGGCGGCATGGCCAATCAATGCTTCGTCATAGGTAAAGGTGTGGTTAAACTTTGCAGCGATTTTATCCAGTACTTTTTTGCCTACTGCCGTAACTTCCTGCCCGATTCCATCACCGGGGACAATTAAAATGTGTTTTGATGCCATGGTTAATTTGAGATACTAAATTTATTGTAAGATTTTATTTAAGATTTGAAGTTATGAAAGTGACTGGAGTGCCTAAAGTACTTAGAGTGTCTATAGTTTACGATCAATAGCCTATAAATACTTTTTTGAATTAATTGAGGTTGTTTAATTAGATTCAAATCACTTTGGGCACTCCAAACTTCAGGCACTTTCTGATTGAAGGCAGTAATTTCTATACTCAGATAATATTCAGCATTTTCTGGGTTGCAATAATTGCCGAAACGGTCTGGTCGCTGTCGAGGCCATGGGTTTTGAATTCCTTATCAGCTGAGTGCCAGGTAATAATGGATTCGCACAACTCATCCGACTTTCCGCCGGGCTGGATGTGAACAACGTAATCAATCAACACATGCAATTCCAGCGATTTTTGTTTTTAAATCTTTTTCAGAACATTCATAAACGCATCGTAC
>JBBSDG010000068.1:0-14284 GCA_038249635.1 Bacteroidales bacterium
ATTTAGTTAAAATATTAGATAAGTGATTTTTTTGAAAGGACTCGGTGCATAGTGCTGAGTCCTTTTTATGTGAACTATTTACACAACTATACTGTACGTTTCGACTCCGCTCATCGATCAGCGATCTGCAACTCTGCAACTTTGAAACTCTGAAACTCTGAAACCCTGAAGCTACAACATCCTGTCCCCGAAACAAATCCCCATCTTGCGTGATTTTTTAACGATAGGGTGTTCGGGTGGCACAAGTTTAAGTTTCCCACCAACCTGTTCCAGTGGAATCGAAGTAATGGTTTCACCTTCTTTACAAACCATCAGCCCGAATTTGCCTTCTGCAATAAGTTCTACGGCATGAGCGCCATAACGGGTAGCCAGTATGCGATCCATGGCTGTAGGTGAACCACCCCGTTGCACATAACCAAGAATGGTTTCGCGGGTTTCGAGCCCGGTTTTCTCTCTGATGGATTGAGAAATATAGGAAGCTGCTGAAACACCTTTTGGTTTTGCGATACCCTCGGCAACAACAACTATGGAATAAGGCTTTTTGTTTTTTGCCCTTTTTTCAAGGTAATGGGCTATAATATCTAAATCGTATGGAATTTCGGGGATTAGTATAACATCGCCTCCACCTGCAATACCTGAATAAAGTGATAACCAGCCTGCATTATGTCCCATCAGTTCAATAACCATTATGCGCTTATGCGAATTCGCCGTGGAGTGCAGCCTGTCAATGGCTTCGGTGGCAATGCTTACTGCAGTGTCGAAACCGAAGGTAACATCGGTTCCAAATACATCATTGTCGATTGTTTTAGGCAGACCTATAACATTTAAACCTTCGGCAGCGAGTTTGGCGGCGGTTTTCTGAGTGCCGTTTCCCCCAATTACTACCAAGGCATCCAGCCCTATTTCCTTATAATTTTTTTTGATGATCTTCGACATATTAACGCCGGTGATCGGATCATTTTTGAACGGTTTGTCGCGGGAAGTTCCCAATATAGTACCGCCCAATGTGAGCATTCCCGAAAGCTGGTTTTCTTCCAGTTCGACGTATTCCTTATCAACCAAACCCCTGAATCCAGAGGATATGCCGATAAGTTTCATACCGTATTCGCTTATTGCAGTTTTGCCAACGCCACGTATTGCAGCATTTATTCCGGGGCAATCACCACCGGCAGTAAGTATTCCTATCTTCATTCCACGCGTCGAAGGTGTCATATAACCGGTATTTAATTCCGAAGCAAAGGTAAGCTATTCGCAAACAGATAATGATTAAATCCGGTGCCACCAATTATAAAAAGTCAGAATTGCAGTTTATCAGCAGCAGCACTATTAAAACCTGAAATTAAGTATAAAGTTAAATGGCTTTTGAAAAACAGTTGGAATGAATTATGCTGAATAAAAGATACAGATTTTTTTAATCGCCTCAATAACATATTGTTAAAGCATCAGTTATGATCAAAATTATAATCCTGATAAATCAAAACGCAAATACCTTTGTTTATACGAAGTGCAACTACACCGACAGAACTGATTATAAACCTTAAAAAAAACTATTATGAAAAGGAAAAAAGTTTTACAAAGCTGCTTACTACTCCTCTTTCTGTTTATGGCTAGTACCGCCTTCTCACAGTCCAGTGCGGAGTACAAAGTAAAGATCGAAAAGAGCAACAAGGAAATGGCCCAAAATATGCTCGAAGGCAATACGGAAAAGAACCTGAGCCTATACACTACTGATGCTATTTCGATGCCAAGTTATGAACCCATGCTTGAAGGCATTGAAGCCATCAGGAAATCGAATGAAGAGATGATGAAGTCGGGCATGAAAATTACCTCGTTTGAACCTGTAATAGTTAAGGTTATGGTTAGCGGTAATATGATCACCGAAATAGGCACATACAAGCTGAGTATGACAATGCCAGGCATGGACAAACCTATGGAGGATCATGGCAAATACATTACAATCTGGGAAAAGCAAAAAGACGGATCATTGAAAGTGAAAATAGATACCTGGAATACAGATGTTAATCCTATGAGTATGATGAAATAACATGAATTCCTGTTCATAAAAAAAACGATTTGTAATTCATCAGATTACAAATCGTTTTTTATTTTCCTGAGCCACTAATGAGACTCGAACCCACGACCTGCTCATTACCAATGAATCAATCCAATCTCCTGTATCTATTGGTATGAAAGGATTATAAGAATTATAAAACACGAATTCTTCAACATTTCCCTAAACAGCCCTCTTTAAGACTCCTTCTAAAAGGATATAAATAGTTTGTTTTTACAACACGTTATTAATTACCCTGGCAAGCTGAAGATCGGTAAAAGCAAAAGCCATCCGATAATTCGGGCTGACCAGTTATCAAAAAACACTGGCTCTCTAAGTAAATTTATTCTTGAATGGTCAAAAGAGGTTCCGGAAATGGACATTGCAGAAAAATTCCTCCATTTCATATTCAGAGAATTCCATTATCAAAAAGAGTTTTTCAGAATTAATGTTGAAGATGCAATTGACAACGCTGAATTAACACTTAACAGTATCTTTGAACTTGACTAAAACATTAACTTGAATTTGCAGCTTAATAACAAAAATGCAGATAAAATTATAGATAGCAATCTGGATAAAGAATTTGTTGAACTTGCAAAAGAACTAGAAAGATTAAAATTTTAGCCCTGATCTTGCCTTCATTCATAAGCAAGTCGCACAAATTTCACCGATTTCTAGATTAACAGTATAGTAGTGATGTGGAGACAAGAAACCACTTAAAAAACGGGGCGATACCGAAAAGCCACACGAATAGGACATCATCTAAAATTACAAATATGAAATCAAAATTATTCCTCTTCTCTTTTGCCCTTGCTACATTAATCATTACATCAGCTTTTGTAGCAAATTCAACCTATAATGACCGATTGACTGCTGAAGTACAACAGCGTGAAGGTTTATATATTATTTTTCCAAGACAAAAACCGACTTTTGAATATGAATATGTTAAAACAATTGATGCAGGAAGTGTGATTAAAAACTGAAGAGCATCGTCACTAATTGAAAAACTTTTAAAAGTTTACAAAAAAGATGGAATAAAAGGAGAAGCTTTGATTTTTATTGAGGATGACCTTTGGAAAGCAGAAGTAGTAAAATTTAAAGGTGACAAACCAAAATCTGTAGTATTTGAACCGTAGAAGAGAGAAGGTATATACATAATTTTTCCTGGTCAGAAGCCAACAATTGAAACATAATATATCAAAACGATTGATACCGGAAATGTTATTAAAAATTGGAGAGCATCAACATTAATAGAAAAACTTATAAAAGTTTATAAAAAAGAAGGCATAAGTACTCAAGGCCTTATTTTTACCGAAGAAGATTTATGGAAAGCAGATTGTACTAGAATAAAAAAATAACTTCGTGTACTTGGATTTGAAATTTCTGGTCAGTGAAATTATCTCACAAACAGTATGATAACCCTTACGCCCGCCCCACTCCCGACCCGCTCCCACACGAATCCTTTTGTATTATTAAATGAAATGAGTTAAATTTGTTCTATAAGCCATAATTATACTAAAACAAAAAACGCCCCTGAAAAGAGGCGTTTTTTGTTTTTATCTGAATAATCAGTTCCAGTTAATGTTGACGATTTTTCCTAAGTGCCGTTTCTCCTAGTCACCCATTCTCCCACTCTCCCCTTCTCCCACTCTCCCCCTCAATCCTACTTCCCGTCAACTCACAAAACTAAAACCTCTTCTTCCTGCCCGGTTTCCCGGCTTGTTCTTTATACCAGGGTTCGCCGCCGCCTGAAGGCCTGCTACTTCCTCTGTCTGAGTCCGAACGGGATGCTGATCTGCTTGAATCGGATCTGCCACCGCCTTTGTATGAAGGTCTGTCGCCGCCTGAACCATAGCTTTTCTTGTATCCGCCGCCGCCTGAGCCACCACGGTCACCGCCGCTATAACCGCCACGATCTCCGCCTCCGCTGCGTCCGCCTCTATAACCGCCTCGATCTCCGCCACGATCTCCGCCTCTTCCTCCTCCGTGCGATGAACGACCTGGTCGTTCCGAAGAAGTCTGATCTTCTGCAACATCTACTTTAATAGGCCTTTCGTTCATAGTTTGGTCTTTAAACGACGCCATAAACAAAGGCAGGTATTTGGTATCTACTTCAATAAAAGTAAAAGTGTCGCCCAACTCAATCCTGCCGACTTTTAAATCACGGCTCTGAGTATATTCGTTTACCATGCCGAGAAGTTTCGGAACAGTTAATCCATCCTTACGGCCAATGCTCATGAAAAGCCTGGTGAATGCACCACCTTCCGAACGATCGGCACGCTCGCGCGATTCGTCAACATTCAGATCCTTAGAGTCACGGTAATATTCGAGGAAACTATTGAATTCAACCGAAGCAAATCGTTTGATAATTTCCTCTTTGCTCATTGCATCCAGTTTCTTGTATATAACAGGAAGGAAATCGTTGATTTCGTCTTCAATCACATTTACATTTTCCATACGATCGATCAGGTGATAGAGTTGCTTTTCGCAAACCTGCCTACCTGAAGGAATTTTACCTGCACTAAACGGTTTCCCAATCTGCCGTTCGAGCATCTTGATACGACCCTTTTCCTTCATATTAATGATGGAAATACTGATACCGTCTTTCCCTGCACGGCCTGTGCGACCACTGCGGTGAATATAGTTATCGGTATCGTCGGGTAACTGGTAATTGACAACATGAGTAAGATCGCTTACATCAATACCACGAGCCGCCACATCAGTAGCAACAAGCATATTAAGATGTTTTTCGCGGAACTTTTTCATAACATGATCACGTTGCGATTGCGATAAATCGCCGTGCAACGCATCAGCATTATATCCGTCGCGGATAAGTGAATCAGCAATTTCCTGGGTTTCCTGACGGGTACGGCAAAAAATAATTGCATACATATCGGGATGGAAATCAGCAACACGCTTCAGAACGGTATAACGGTCCCGGGCGTGAGTAAGGTAGTAAATGTGTTTCACATTGGTTGCTCCAATGTTACGTTGACCCATACTTAAAGTTTCAGGGTTCTTCATGTACCGCCGGGCAATTTTTTCAACATCCGTCGGCATGGTAGCCGAGAAAAGGAATGTGTGGCGGTCTTTGGGAGTACTTTCAATAATTGATTGAACATCTTCCTCAAAACCCATATCCAGCATTTCGTCAGCTTCATCGAGAACGAGGAAACGTACTTCCGACAGATCTGCGTATTTACGCATAATCATATCGAGCATACGGCCCGGGGTGGCGGCGATAATCTGTGTGCCGGCTCTCAGCTGTTTTGCTTGTGCCTCAATACTTGCACCACCGTAAACGGCAGTAACTTTAATATTAGGCATATATTTTGAGTAAGAATTCAGGTCGCTTGCTATCTGCATACACAATTCGCGTGTAGGACTCAGAATGAGTGCCTGTGTTTTTTTGTTGTCAGGATCGATAAGCTGAAGCAGCGGTAATCCAAAAGCTGCGGTTTTTCCTGTTCCTGTTTGTGCCAGGGCAACAATGTCGGTGTTGTTTTCAATTATTCGCGGGATAACGGCCTCCTGCACGGGCATAGGGGTTTCGAACCCCAGTTCTTTGATTGCTTTCAGTATATTTTCCTGAAGGCCCAATTGTTCAAATGTATTCATTAAAAAATTTAAGATTAGGGCGGCAAAGGTACTCCTAATTGTTAACCAAATAACATGAAGTAGTTAATAATGTGGAGTTTATTGAATTCAACAGGGTGAAATTTATGAATAAGATAATCCTTGAAGGTAATCTGGTGGTGAAAGTTGATTTTAGCATGAATAGAATATACTGCCAGCGAGATAGCAATTAACATTTTCCATACCTTCGATTCATGAAAGGGTATATGTACATATTGCTTTGTGCCGATGACACCTACTATACCGGTAGTACCAAAAACCTCGAACTTAGGTTGGAGCAGCACCAAAACGGAGAAGGTGCCAATTATACAAGCAAACGATTGCCTGTAAAACTACTCTATTGGGAAGAATACAACCGGATTGACACTGCCTTTTATCGCGAAAAGAAAGTTCAGGGCTGGAGCCGGAAAAAGAAAGAGGCACTGATAAGAGGAGATATAGATGATCTTCATTTATTGTCCGAATGCGTTAATTCTTCGCATTTTAAAAACAAGTAATAAAGATTTTTATTTCCTTGTCTTGTGACTTCGACTCCGCTCAGCCACCGCTGCCCTTAGCACATTTTTTCTCCGGTGGTTGAGCGGAGCCGAAACTACCGATTCCCTTTGCTGTGGCTTCGGCTCCCTTACATTGTGGCTTCGGCTCCGCTCAGCCACCGCTCTTCGTAGCACAATTTATCTCCGGTGGTTGAGCTTTGGTTGGTGAGCGGAGCCGAACCAAGCCGAAACCACCATTTTGAGTACGACTTGTCAATATCATCCTTTTATAAATTCCGTTTATTCGCGAATAATATTACTTTTGCCTCAACATCTAAACCTTAATTTATGAAGTCTGTTTTTACACTTATAAGCATTGTATTTTTCTGCGTCGTTTCAATCAGCTCCGTTTCGGCACAAAATAAAAATTCCTTAGATGCTAAGGCTGCGCGCATTCACGCGGCTGCATTCACGGTCGATTCGCACACCGATGCACCCTTGAATTTTACAAATAAAAAATTTAATGTAGCCAAAGATAACAGTGAATCTATGCCATACAGTTGTGTCGATTTTCCGCGTATGCGTAAAGGTGGACTGGATGCAGTGTTTTTCGCCGTATTTACCAGCCAGGGACCACGAACACCTGAAGGTAATGCGAAAGTTAAAGCCAAAGCGGAACAGATTTTCGATTCCATTCATGCAGCAGTGAACCGCAACAGCAGCATCAGTGGCATTGCAACCAATCCTGAGCAAGCCTACAAATTAGTGAAAAAGAATAAAAGCGTTGTTTTTATAGGTGTTGAAAATGGTTATCCCATAGGAAATGACTTATCGAATGTGAAACACTTTTATGATCGGGGAGCCAGATATATTACGCTTTGCCATACCAAAAACAATGATATCTGCACCAGTTCCACAGATACGGCTAACATAACCGGTCTTACAGTTTTTGGAACTCGGGTGGTAGAAGAAATGAATCGTCTTGGAATGATGATCGACGTTTCACATATTTCGGATCAGTCGTTTTATGATGTAATGCAACTGAGTAAAGCTCCGGTTCTGGCTTCACACTCCTGTTCAAGGGTGCTTTGTGATAATCCCCGTAACCTTACGGATGATATGCTTCGTGCCCTGGCTGCCAACAACGGTGTTGTACAAATGTGCATACTGAGCGATTATGTCAAAAAACCTTTGCCGTATCCCGAGCGCGATTCGGCAAAACTTGCAGTACGTAAAAAGTACAATAACTTTCAAGACCTCAGTGATGAACAAAGAGAAATCGCTTTCGCCGAATGGCATTCCGTTGATTCCAAATTTCCTCCGAAATTAGCAACCGTAAGCGATGCCGTTGATCATATCGATTATATGGTTAAAATTGCCGGTATCGACCATGTTGGTATTGGTACCGATTTTGATGGAGGCGGCGGACTAATGGATTGCAAAGACGTGAGCGAAATGGGCAATATTACACTGGAACTGGTTAAGCGAGGTTACAGTGAAAAAGATATTAAAAAAATCTGGGGCGAAAATCTGATGCGGGTGATGCGGGATGTTGCGAAGGGAGCTGGGAGTTAGGGAGAGATGGGGAGATGGGGAGATGGGGAGACTCAGAGACTGGGGGATGGGGAGACTGGGGGATGGGAGACAATTTGAAAAATTGAAAAATTGGCAATTTGAAGATTGAACGCCGAAGCATTGAGCCTTTGAACCCTTGAACGCTAAAGGCATTGAACGCGAAGCTTTGAACAATTGAACCTTTGAACAATAGATTAAGAGAACCGTTTGAACATGATCAAAGTCTTTGTTGTACAACTCGAAGAAGCTGAATATACTCCTGAATTTATGGATGTTCTGCTTCAGTTTCTGCCGGAGGCGGGAAGAGAGCGTGTGCGCGACAGACTGAATTCTACAAGCAAATTACAAACCGTTGCCGGTGAGTTACTTGCACGGTATTCGGTAGGGCAATTCCTGGGCAAAGCAGATCAGGAAATAAACCTGGTTTTTGGAGAAAAAGGCAAGCCACGTATTGATAATCTCCAAAATGTGCATTATAATATCTCGCATTCAGGGCATTATGTGGTTTGTGCTGTTGCTCCAAATGAGATTGGTATTGATGTGGAACGTGTGCGCAAAGTTAACCTACGCATAGCCGAACGATTTTTTTCGGAACCGGAAATTAATGACCTTATGATAAGGAATGATGAAGACCGCATGCAGTATTTTATAACCCTATGGACGATAAAGGAGAGTTACCTTAAAGCTATAGGTCGCGGACTTACCCAGCATCTGAACTCGTTTACCATTTGTAAAAACGGCGATTCCTACCTGCTTACCGGAAACCAAGAAGCCGAAGGTTTTGGGATTGAAACTCATGAACTTTCGACCGATTATATGATGGCTGTGTGTGCGCCACTCCCCTACTCGCCATGCGGCATTAATCATGTTTCTTTGAACGATATTATCAAAACACTTCCTAAATATACTTAGAATTACTATATTTGTGAAACTAACTCATTGTTTGATTTTGGTTGTAATTTATACTGATTTCGATTCATATTTTAATAAAGTATTATGTCGCGTAATGTAGCATTGGTTCTTTCGAGTGGTGGTGCCAGAGGTGTTGCCCATATTGGTGTAATTGAGGAACTTATAAGTTCAGGATATACTATTACTTCGGTGGCTGGTGCTTCCATGGGTGCATTGGTTGGCGGAATGTTGGCAAAGGATACACTTCCCGAATTTACCCAATGGTTGCTTGCCTTCACAAAAATGGATGTGATCAAGTTTATGGATCTCGCGATTGGGCATGGCGGTTTGATCAAAGGCGAAAAAATCATGAAGGTTCTTGAGGAATTTATCGGAGATGTTAAAATAGAAGATTTGCCTTTGCCATTTTCTTGTGTGGCTGCCGACCTGATTGGCCATAAAGAATATGTGTTCAGGAAAGGAAGTCTTTTACAGGCAATCAGGGCGTCGAGTTCTATTCCAACTGTTTTTCTTCCTGTTTCTATTGATGGCATGATGCTGGTTGATGGCGGAGTTCTGAACCCAATGCCACTGGACCTTGTAAAAAGAACAGAGGGTGATATTCTTATCGCTGTGAATGTTAACGCCAATATTCCGTATAAACCAATCAGGGTTAAACCTCTGCAAGAAGATCCGGAAAATTTTTATACTAAAATCAGGGCGACTATTAACGAAAAATGGGCTGGGGTTATAGATCACTATTCTGAAAAGTTCGGGAACGGCAAAGAACCTAAACCCAAACCAATTAATATGTTTGATATAATTTCCGAATCAATAATCCTTGCACAGAATAAAGCGGCAGGCATTTATATTGAAAAATATAAACCGGATATTCTGGTAGAAACCTCCGTTGATATAGCATCAACATTCGATTTCTATAAATCGGAAGAATTGATTGAAGCCGGGCGGCTGGCATGCCGGAAAGTACTGGGGAAATTGGGGAAATAAGGAATTTCGAATGTGGGATTTCGAATTTAGGAATAAATGAGGTACGATTTACGAGGTACGATTATTTGTCACCTCCACTCTTGTTCAATCGTAAATTGTCATTAGAGAAATCGTAAATCATTCGTAAATCGTAAACCGTCATTCGTAAATATCAAGACTTGCTCATAATATTATAAAGCAGCTCCCGTGCCCTGAAAAGCCTGTTTTTAACGGTTCCTTCGGGGATATTGCGCTTTGCGGAGATTTCCTCACACGATAATTCCTTGAAATAATAATCATCAATAATATCCTTGTATTTAGTATGCAGCGAATCCACTATTTCGCGCAGTAAGCGGGTTTCCTGGCGGTTTATCAAGAGTTGCTCAGGACTTGGAAGCTGGTTGGCCAGCTCGTGCGCTACAATTCCAACTTCAACTTCCTGCTGATTCAACAAATTGTCGATGTCTCTTTTATTTCTTCTGATATAATCAATACAATTGTTTTTGGCAATGCGGTAAAGCCAAGTACTGAAAGCGAAATCAGGGGTATATTGATCAAGTTTACTGAAAGCTTTATTGAATGCTTCCATGGTAAGATCTTCGGCATCACCCGGCAGACCTGTCATTTTCAGCATCCGGGAATACACTTTTTCGAAATACTCATCCATCAGTTGAGTATAAGCGGCGCGGTTACCCGTTTCCAATATCAACTTTACCAAACGAAAATCCCGCTCGGATTTGCTGATACTTTCATTGCTATCTGCTTTCACCACTTCCATGAAGATTTATAAGAATACAAACTTGTGAGTTAATGTATTAATAACCCAATAGTAATATAATTGTTGTACCCGCTGCAAAAATGATTACCTCCACTTCACCGGCTTGCTGAGCATATTTGCAAAAGCAAGCACCGGACTTATCACCATCAGGAATAGCTCGAACAGTGGCACCAGCAGCAAAAATCTCTTTTCAGAAAGCTTTCTCATCACTTTGCCGGTTACCAGCAACTGGCTGAACAACCGCAAAGTAAAAATTCCCAAAACCACGTAAGGTTGGTACCATAATACAAGCAGACTAATGGCTGTAGCCCAAAAAAGTATTTGCGAAAAAGCAAATAATCCGAGCGCAAACTTATGTGTCGGCTTATAAAAGCCTCCGGTCATAAGGTGCCGGCGTTTCTGCCTGAGCCATTGATCGAACGAGGCCTTCGGCTTGCTGATGGTATGGGCTTCGGCCTGTATTTCGATGCGGGTATTTGTTGCAGTAGCCGCTTTATTAATAAACAAGTCGTCATCACCCGATTGAATACGGTAATGCGAAATAAATCCGTTTTGCCTGTAAAACAGCGATTTGCGGTAAGCCATATTACGTCCTACTCCCATATAAGGCATTCCTGCACGGGCAAAACTGAGATAATTCATCGCAATACGGGTTGTATCGAAACGGATGAGTAGATTTAATAAGGACTTTGATTTATTATAAGCACCATAGCCAATCACTATCTCGGTACCTTCGGTAAAATTGGCAGCCATGCGGCGAAGCCATTGATTACTGGCAGGTACACAATCGGCATCTGTAAATAAAAGTATATCGTAACTTGCTGATTTAATACCAATTGAAAGTGGAAATTTTTTGCCGGTGAAGAAATTAAGATCCTGCGACACATTCACTATTTTCAGATTCTTGTGTTCATCCGCCAGATCCCGAAGCAGGTATTGTGTTTCATCCTCCGAACCGTGGTTAACCACAACTACTTCAAAAGTGGAATAATCCTGAGCCAGCAATAAGGGAAGATTTTCCTTGAGGTTATAATATTCGTCGCGGGCGCACACAATTACCGAAACCGGTTGATCGGTACGTGCAAACTCGTTCTTTTGTTTAAAAAAAGCCAACTTGCCATAAATTCCCCAATAGTAAACCAGTTGAACAATTGTTGCAAAAACCAGCAAAATCAGGACAATAAATAACAATGGGCTTTGAGCGTAAAGATTTTGAATCATCAATATCATGAATTGGATCAACAAAAGTATAATTCTGAAATGAATTATGATCTATCTTTGCCAAAAAGTTTATAACAGCCTATATCTTCTGTATTATATTGTTTTACTGACAGATAGCTGAATTTTAAATTCTTTTGTTAATCATTATATTGTAGATTACACGGTTTTTATGTCCTGCCCTGAAGGTTGGAACGGTTTTCTCAATAATTTTTGCCTACCTATTTACCGAAACAAGCATGCAATTTGAATTAAAAATTACTGATCCGCAAAGTGCTGCACGGAGAGGAACCATAACCACCGCCCACGGCGTAATTGAAACACCCGCATTTATGCCTGTAGGCACTGCCGGTGCTGTAAAAGCGGTGCATATGCGCGAATTAAAGGATGATATCAAAGCACAGATTATTCTAGGCAATACCTATCATTTATACTTGCGCCCCGGACTCGACATACTATCAAAAGCCGGTGGATTGCATAAATTTAACAGTTGGTCGGGGCCCATACTTACTGATAGTGGCGGTTACCAGGTGTACTCGCTTACCGACCGCAGGAAACTCAACGAAGACGGCGTAATGTTCCGTTCGCACATCGACGGATCGAAGCATATGTTTACTCCTGAGTATGTAATGGATATTGAACGGGTGATAGGTGCCGATATTATGATGGCCTTTGATGAATGCACTCCATGGCCCTGCGAATATGAGTATGCCAGCAAGTCACTCGACCTTACACACCGGTGGCTGAAGCGCTGCATGACAAGATTTAAAGAAACCGAGCCTAAATACGGGTATGAGCAGTCGCTGTTTCCGATTGTGCAGGGAAGTACTTTTCGTGATCTGAGGATAAAATCAGCAGAAGAAATTTCCGCTTACAATGCCAATGGAAATGCCATTGGTGGTCTTTCGGTTGGCGAACCTGCCGGGCAGATGTACGAAATTACAGAACTTGTTTGTGGTATTTTGCCAAAAGACAAACCACGTTACCTGATGGGAGTTGGCACACCGGCAAATATCCTCGAAAATATTGCCCTCGGAATTGATATGTTCGATTGTGTGATGCCTACCCGTAACGGTCGGAACGGGATGCTTTTTACCAACCAAGGAACAATTAACCTGAAGAATGAAAAGTGGAAAGATGACTTTTCGCCATTGGATGAGGACGGGATTGCTTACGTAGATCACGAATACAGCCGTGCCTATGTGAAACATTTGTTCAAAGCAGGTGAAATGCTTGGCCCGATGATTGCAAGTATTCATAACCTCGCGTTCTACCAGTGGCTGGTGCGTGAGGCTCGCAGGCATATCGAAGAGGGTGATTTTACCAGTTGGAAATCAGTGATGGTTAAACAATTGTCGGTGAGGCTATAGTTGAAAGCAGGTTTTAACAGTTAGCAATAAAATGTACGTTGCAGCTATCGATCACTTTTGTACTTTTGAATCCCCGAACCCTGCAAAGCTAATGCAGCTAAGCTAAATAAATAAATACTGTAAAAAGAAGTGCTGGGACTTAAAAAAATTGATATTTACATCATCCGCAAGTTTTTGGGGACATATTTTTATGCCATCCTGCTGCTTACGATAATCATTATTATTTTCGATATTTCGGAAAAGATCGACGATTTTATTGAGAAGGATGCACCGCTGAAAGCCATTGTTTTTCAGTACTATCTTAATTTTATACCGTTTTTCGTGAACATGTTCAGTTCCTTGTTCACCTTTATTGCGGTAGTATATTTTACATCCAGGCTGGCATCGAACACTGAGATTGTGGCAATGCTCAATGCCGGTATCAGTTTCTGGCGGATACTTGTGCCTTACCTGATTTCCGGGATTTTTCTGACATTGCTCTCGTTTGCTCTTATGAATTATGTGATTCCCTATACAAACCGGGATTTGCGGGCCTTTGAGAAACAGTACATTAAAAACCCTTTTAAATCGAATGAAATGAACCTGCACATGCAGATTGAACCCGGAACCTATATTTACGTCGAGAATTTTAATAGCCTTGCCAAAATCGGTTACAGATTCACCCTCGAAAAATTCGACAGCACGGGGCTTACCCTGAAACTGAAAGCGGATATGATTACCTGGGATAGCATACAAAGCAAGTGGAAAATGACTAATTATGTATCGCGTAAAATTCAGCCGAATGGTGAAATTATTCGCAAGGGAGTTGAATCCGATACAACGATGGCGTTCAGTCCCTCCGACTTTATGGTTGATATTGAAGATGCCAAAATGATGACATACAACCAGTTAAACCGATTTATAGATAGGGAAAAAATGCGGGGAAGTACACTCACCGGGCAGTTTAACCTCGAAAAATATAAGCGACTCACTTTCCCGTTTGCCAACCTGGTGCTAACATTTATCGGAGTAGCGTTATCGAGCCGAAAAGTGAGAGGTGGAATCGGGATGCACCTTGGCATGGGCATCGGCATTGCCTTCACCTTTATTCTGTTGCTCCAGGTAAGTTCGGTATTTGCTATTTTTGGTAATCTCCCGGCTGCAATAGCTTTGTGGATTCCCAATATTATTTACAGTATTATAGCCATTATACTGCTAAAGATGGCTCCCAAGTAAAGTCTCGAAAACCTCGCATCCTGGAAAGTCCTGATTCTCCGGTTTAGTTGCGAAAAGACCAAACACCGCTGATCCGCTCCCACTCAAC
>JBBSDG010000069.1:0-14279 GCA_038249635.1 Bacteroidales bacterium
AAAACAATTGCCTCACAAAAAGCAGTACTTTAGTGAAGCAATTTTAACGTATGGATGAGGAAGAGAAACGGAGATTTTATGGCAGCATGGTTTTCCCTGCGCTTTTAATTGTGTTGCTTTGGGCGATCAAATTAATCGAAGTCGGTTTCCAGACCTCATTTGCTGAATATGGACTGGAGCCGCAAACTTTACTGGGATTGCGTGGCATTTTATTTTCACCGCTCCTTCATGCCGATTGGGCACATCTTTCATCGAATTCGGTTCCTTTGTTTTTATTATCTTCAGGGTTATTCTATTATTATGGCAAAAAAGCGAATGCAATTTTTATACTTTGCTGGCTGGTTACAGGTTTATGGGTATGGATTTTTGCGAAAGACACAGGAATACATATCGGAGCCTCCGGTGTTGTATATGCGCTGGCTACTTTTCACTTTATGGGAGGATTGCTTAGAAGGGAACCACGCATGATGGCATTTTCGTTGCTGGTCGTTTTTTTATATGGCGGTATGGTATGGGGTATTTCTCCCGATTTCTTTCCAGGTAAAAACATTTCATGGGAATCGCACCTTCTGGGAGGGTTGGCCGGGATTCTTATTGCTTTTGCTTACCGCGATGAAGGCCCACAGCGTAAGATTTATCAGTGGGATGAAGATGACGAAAATGATGATATGGATTACAGTGAACAATCAGAAATTCAGGAGGAAGTGAATGCTGATGACCAAACCAAAATTCAAAATAATACTGAAAATTCGACTGGCGAGGGTAATTTCAAATATACATTCAGGGAGAAGGAAAATTAGAAACAAAAAAATTCTTTTCCAGTTTCTGAATTAAAAAATAATTGCATAACAGGTTAGAGTCTCATTCTTAAAATAGCATAGAAAATACCATGATCAAGCTTACTTGATAAAACATTCAGCCCTTAAATTATTGTATCCGGATTAGGAAAAAAATATTAAATTTTAGTTTTATCTTTGTCTTTCTTTACCAAAATTTCAATAATGTTTCTCAAGGTTAAAATGTTGACTGGCAATTCCAGTTACTCGTTACAGAGTGTATAATCTCCTGACATTTTTCCTGCAAATATTTCAGATCGCTTTAATAAATGAAAATCAGATCAATACAAAATCAAAGCGAATTATCAGCGTCGGGTATTATCATTACCCTGGGTATTATTTTTGGCGCTATTGGTACTTCTCCGCTTTATGTGATGAAAGCGATACTTGCGGGTTCGCAGGGTTTCATTTCTGTTGATATGATTATCGGGGCAGTGTCCTGTATAATCTGGACGTTAACCTTACAAACAACCATAAAGTACATATATATTATACTGAGGGCCGACAACCGTGGCGAAGGCGGTATTCTTGCACTTTATGCCCTGGTACGGAAAAGGAAGAAAGGACTTATTGCCGTGGCAATTGTGGGTGCAAGTGCCCTGTTGGCTGACGGTATTTTAACTCCGTCTATAACTATTGTTTCGGCTGTTGAAGGCTTGAAACTGCAATATCCAACCCTCGAAATTCTTCCGATTGCGCTGCTGATTGTTGCTGCGCTGTTTTTAGTGCAACAATTCGGAACCGCTGCCATCGGCACCTCTTTCGGCCCTATCATGCTTCTTTGGTTTGTAATGCTAGGTATTCTGGGATTCGTACAAATTGTTCATATGCCCGTTATTTTAAAAGCATTTAATCCATATTATGCAGTTGAGTTATTGTCACATCACCCCCGTGGATTCATGCTGCTTGGAGCAGTCTTTCTATGCACCACCGGAGCCGAGGCAATTTACACCGACATGGGACATTGCGGAATCAGGAATATACGCATAAGCTGGATTTATGTTAAAACAGCACTGGTTTTGAATTACCTGGGTCAGGGAGCATGGATACTGGCTCATCCCCAGGTTTCGGAATATTATCCCAATCCGTTTTTTGCCATGATGCCCCACTGGTTTCTTCCGTTTGGGGTAATATTGGCAACTTCAGCGGCTGTTATAGCAAGCCAGGCACTCATCAGTGGCTCATATAGCATTGTTAGTGAAGCTATTCAGTTAAGTCTCTGGCCAAAAGTACGGATCTCGTACCCTACAACCCATAAAGGTCAGATGTATATTTCGTCAGTAAACTGGTTGCTTTTTATTGCAGTTGTGGTGGTAGTTCTGACATTCCGAAGTTCTGCCAATATGGAGGCGGCTTATGTGCTTTCAATTACAGTCACCATGTTGATGACAACTATACTTATGGCATTTTTTATGCAACGAATCCATAGGAAAGCTATCACCATATTTATTTTCGTGGTTTTATCTTTTGCCATCGAAGGAACTTTTCTTGTGGCCAATCTGGGCAATTTCGTTCATGGAGGGTGGCTAACTTTTATTCTGGGAGGACTAATTGCCTTTGTGATGTATGCCTGGCACAAAGGCAGAGCTATCAAAAACCAGTTCACCCGTTATGTTGATATCCGTGAATATGCCGGAACTCTCCGTGATCTTAGCCGCGATGATTCAGTTCCTTTGTTTGCCACAAACCTGGTTTATATAACTCTGGCCAATCACCACAGTAAAATTGAATCAAAAATATTATTCTCCATTTTTAATAAAAGTCCAAAAAGAGCCAGCACCTATTGGCTGTTGCATCTACATATCACCGACGAACCTCATACACTTGAATACTCGGTCGAAAACATTATTCCCGGTGTACTTATCCGTGTCGAATTCAGGCTGGGATTCAAAGTACAACCTCGTATCAATCTGTTTTTCAAGCAGGTACTTGACGAATTGGTACAGAGTAAAGAAGTTAGCCTCGAATCGGAATTTACAGCCCTGCAGAAACATCATATCCAGGCTGATTTTTATTATGTTATAATACGACGTATTCAGAATTACGATTTCGATTTCCCTCCTTTCAAGCAGTTTATTCTCGATATATTTTTATGGCTTGCCAAGATATCGACGTCCGATATCCGCACGTATGGACTCGACACCAGTAATGTGATGGAAGAAAAGGTGCCTTATGTTATTGATAGTGGTAAGAAGCATGACCTTACACGGGTCGGATAGACATTGTTTTCGGATGTGAATACTCTTTTCTGCCAGAAAGTATCCAAGCATCAGGAATATTCGGATATACTGCGTAGCTGTTTGTAAAGCTTTTACACTAAGTCGTTTAGTTTTCTGATAAAAATTAATTCAAAAGCTGTTTGCAATTGGAATCACTAACTGCACAGTAGGCATAGCGGCTAATCCCATAAATAAATACCTCAAGCGGAACCTGCTTTAGTGGCCTATTGAGAAAACCTATACAATTCAGCCTTAAACCGCCTTCAAATGAGCCACATTTTGAATTAATTCCGTCTGGTCTTTCCTATCGAGGTTTGCCAGGGTTTTTATAACGCGGTTCCTGTGAATTGTTTTGCTGTACAACTGATAATTGGAAACGCCGCTAACAAACTTCATCAGCAATTTTACGGTTTCGGTCTCAGCTTTTTGCCTGAATGATTCAATAGCAATCATATTCTGTTGGATTGCGTAATCAAATAACGCCAGATCAACAATATCTTTAACCTGTTTTCGCATTTCCGAATTGGCTACAATCAATTTCTGAAAAAACGAAAATGAAATCTTACAAGTGGTTTTACCAGCATACTGAGCAATCTGAGGAGTGTCCTGCAACAAATATTCCGAAGTTTTCATGGCAAAAGGTTTTTATTATTTATAACTGAATTGACAAAAAGTAATACAAGTATTTTTTGTTGGCACAAACTGTCCAAACTTCCCTTGTAGTTCTTTCAACTACACTATTTTAGCAATTTTAACTACAGGTTTTGAGTGAAATCGGCTATAGCGTAAAAAGCTGATTCATGCTATTTTTGTGGCTATGCTTTTAGTGCTGATTGATCTGCATGGACTCATAAACCACGATTTAAAATCAGCAGTCAGCTATCAATAAATAATTAACGGCTTATTTTACGATAAGTTACCATCAGCATTTTAATAAATTTTAAACCCGAATAAAAGATTTCACCATAGTCCCTCACAGTTTAAAACAAACAGAATGATGACAAAAGATGATTATAAGTTCAAGTGGAACGATATAGGCGATATTGCGCTCGGACGTCCAAACCTTGGCAGCTCAACAAGTGTGGCTGTTTATCGCCTGATGCAATACACGATGCGAAGCGTACTAAACCACGAATTCGGCAGTGAAGTTTCTAATAAGGTATTTCATAATGCAGGAAAGCTTGCCGGTAAGGAATTTTGCAGGCACCTGCTCGATTGCAAACTTGATTTTTATGCCTTCGTAGCGCAATTGCAGCAAACGCTCGAAGAACTCAGCATAGGCATACTCAGGATTGAGAAAACCGATCTCGAGAATATGCTTTTCACCTTTACCGTGTACGAAGACCTTGACTGCTCAGGGCTTCCGGTAACCGACGAAACCGTTTGTGATTATGATGAAGGATTTATTTCCGGTATTCTCGAAATATACGCTTCACGCAAATTCAATGTAAAAGAAATTGATTGCTGGTCGAGCGGAGCCAGGGTTTGCAGGTTCGAAGTGCGACCGGCTGACGATGACCAGAATTAAAAAGTGAGTTTTTGGATAATTAACTGGTTTCACTCATAATACCAGGCAATTCAAATGTATTTCGTACTCTATAAAAAACTATGTCAGCAAATAGCCAATGAATGACAAACTTGTAATAAAGCAATTAACCGAAGCAGTTGATGCAATACTAAACGGAGAAGTTCCTAAACTCACCGGATTTAACCAGGGAGACGTCAGCGAAGCTGCGGTATCGGGAGAAGTTAAAATATTATTCGATTCTATAAAAGCACTCACCGAAAAGCAACAGGAAGCCGCACTGTTTATGCAGCAGTTGTCGAAAGGCAACCTCGAACAGGATCCGCCCAAACTTAACTTCCTTATTTCCCCGTTCAAGGATCTTCATTCGAGTTTGCGCCATATGATCTGGCAAACCCAGCGTATTGCCGAAGGCGATTATAATCAGCATATTAATTTTATGGGTGATTTTTCAACATCGTTCAACCGGCTGATTGATGCTCTCAAGGAAAAGCAGGCCGCTGAAACAGCCTTGCAGAAAAGTGAAGAACGTTCACGCCTTTTCCTCGAAAACTCAACTGATGTGATCTTTGTTCTCGACCTCGAAATGAACCTGATTTATATAAGTCCTTCGTGTACCAACGTTTTGGGATATACCGACACTGAGCGCATGAATATGCCTATGAATGAGGTATATTCAGACGATGAATTACAACGTCAAAAAAAACTAATCCAGGAAGGCATTGATAATTATAAGGCTACTGGCGAAAACAGGATAATATCTTATGAAGGTGAGGGCAGGCATAAAGATGGACATTCCTTATGGATTGAAACTACAACCAGGCTGTTACTTGATAAAAGCGGCAATATACTTGGCGTACAGGGAGGTGCCAGGGATATATCGCAGCGCCAAAAAGCGGAAGATGCCGTTCGCCAGAAAAATAAAGATCTGGAAGATCTGAATGCCACCAAAGACAAATTCTTCTCCATTATTGCCCACGACCTGAGGGGTCCGGTGGGAAGCATGCATTCATTGCTCGAATTAATATCAGATCCTGAAATCCAAATGGATAAAGACCAGTATTTTGAACTGCTCAATGTGATGAAAGATGTATCGAAAACCACTTTCGACCTGCTCGAAAACCTTCTGATTTGGGCTAATTCGCAAAGAGGATACATTGAATATGCTCCAAAATACTGCAATCTGAACAAACTGGTTCAACTTACGATATCTCTTTTCAGCCAGGCAGCCCTGAATAAGGAAATAAAGCTCGTTAATAATGTGAGGAGTGGCTGTATTGGTTTTTTCGATTATAATATGATTAATACGGTGATCCGAAACCTGGTTAATAACGCTATTAAATTTACGGATACAAAAGGTGAAGTAAGCGTATCGGCAACGGAATCACCTGATTGTTTGAGAGTAAACATTAACGACACCGGCACAGGCATGAAGCAGGAAACCATCGGAAAACTCTTTAAAATAGATACAGTTTCCAAGAGCAACAAAGGAACTAATGGTGAAACCGGCACCGGACTGGGCCTGCTGCTTTGTAAAGAATTTATCGACAAACATTCAGGAACTATTACAGTGGAAAGCGAACGGGGTAAAGGCAGTACTTTCAGTTTTGAGATACCGAACAAGCTTTTTGCTTAACAAAGATTAGTAAAAATAATGATTCCTGGAGAAAGCTTGATTGAAATCCATTTGACTCGTAATTAAAAACTGATACAGATAAAGATGATATTTCTTGATGCTATTTCTTTTACCGTTTAATAAATTTTGAGTCAATCCTGCTCATTACATCTTCTTTATAGCTCTTACTAAAAGGTAGTCGCATCAAACTGGTAACGATTTCGTTGCCGTCGATAGTTTCGATGGCCGAAATAGCAACGAGGAAGGATTTATGTATCTGTACAAAAAGATGAGCAGGCAACTGCCCTCCTATTCCTGAAAATGTGAGATAAGTGATATATTTCTTTTGAAGTGTGTAAATAATAACATAATTCGCCATGGCTTCAATACATATAACATCGGCCATGGTTATTTTTTCTATTTTGCCATTGCATTTAATAAAGAAGAAATCATCCGTTATAATTACTTCTTTTTCCCTGGCATGCATGAAGTTCAGTGCTTTTTCGGCCGATTTCAGAAAACGTGCAAACGAAATTGGTTTCAGCAGGTAATCCACCACATCCAGTTCAAATCCTTCCAAAGCATATTCCGTGTATGCTGTAGTAAAGATAATAAGCGGCGGGTCAGCGAGTGCTTTTACAAACTCAATACCGGTAAGTTTCGGCATCTGTATATCCAGAAAGACCAGGTCAATTTTATTTTTTTTCAACAGACTGGCCGCTTCTGCCGCACTTTTACATTGAGCAACAGGATTTAGATAATCAATCTGCCTTATATATTCCATCATGCCTTCGCGGGCAATAGGCTCATCATCTACAACCAGACAATTAATCATGATATTTGATTTTGAGTGTTGTTACATATATGTTTTCATTACGGGTGCTGCTCAGTATGTATTTATCAGGATATAATAAAGCAAGCCTGCGTTCCATATTTTTCAGGCCGAGGCCTTTGGAATTCAATGGTTGATTTGTGATATCCAGAGAGTTGTATGTATTTGAAACTGTAACCACCAACTCCGATTCCTGTTCCATATTAATTGCTATGTGTAGTTTATTGAGTGAAGGATCTTTGTGATGCGTAATATACTTGAATGCGTTTTCGATAAGTGGTAATATGTGGAGAGGTGCAATTTTAAACGATCCGATATCTCCCGGCAGCTTTAGTTGAAGATCGGTACCCGCTTCCATCCGCAACTGCTGAATGGCAACATAATTTTTAAATATGACAATTCTTTCGAAATCTCAATCTTATCGGTATTGCATTCGTATAACTGGTAACGTAGCATCTCCGAAAATTTCTCTATGGAGTTTCTTGCCTCGGTGTTTTCCTTGTTAATCTGGAAATAAATTGTATTTAAAACATTAAAAAGAAAATGAGGATTTATCTGCGCCCGCAGAAAGGATAGTTCTGCATTTTTCTTTTCATTTTCTACCTTATGTAATTGTTCTTCCATTCCAAAACGGTCGGTAATAATCTGAACAGCACTGCTGATAGCAATTACAACAACATTAACTAACATTAAAAATGCAGAAATGTACGATACATATAAAAGGCTTGGGAATATTTGCCTTCCGCTCAACAGAGAGTATAATCCAACAGCTAAAAAATAAGTGAGTACCGTGGTGGCAGAAGCGGTGAGAAGCATTGCCCCGGCAAACCTCCAGATTTTTTTTTGATAAAGAAAACGTGGTACCAGCACCCTGGCAGAATAGAAGGAAGGAAGTGCCGTAAGGCTTGTACCCAGCAAAGTTGCAATAAATTGTGGCAAAAAAGGTGTACTAATATCATAATATAAAAACAGCAGGAAAAAGGTGAGAATAATCCATAGCAACAGATATATTCCGACCCTGATAAATTTAATTTTCCGGTTCATAAAAAGCGGCTGTTTTTCAATTAGCCAAATTACAGCATTTTTAGAATACTTGGTTTATGCTACGTCAAGAATATCAGGCGTGTTGTCATCTATTTTAGTCATGTGATGTAAATTGTTGCATTCATTTTAAATTGATATGTAAATTTACAGTAATACGACAATATTCCTCGTAAAAAAGCTGACATTGTTTTAATACCATTATAACAATTTCAACTATCTCCACTTTCTCGCAAAACTCAGCCTATCCGAACAGAGTTTTTATTCCTATTTATAAACTGATGAAATCCCGAATTAATTATTGAGCCACTGCTGAACCGGATTGGAAATTGACCGGTGAAAGTGAAGTGATTACGGTAGAAATATTTAAATGATCGGATTACTCACTTACTTGGCGGAAACCAGATTAAATTCATTATGAATTAAAACCATATCATTATGAAACAGATTTACATCTTCAAAAAACATTTAGTCGTTTTAAAATCTATTTTAAGAATTCTTTTACTTGTGCTGTTTCCTGTTTTGATGGTTCAGGCACAGAAAATTCAACCTCGGCTTAACTATGGCGCATTGCTCGAGCCGCAGGGCAAAATCATCAATGGAGGCGGGCAGGATCTGGTTTCCTATACGAATTACTGGAATGTGATGTATCAAAGACCATGGTTTTGTATCGCTAAAAGTATTTGATATGAAGGGCAAGGAAGTTGCAATCCTGGTAAATGAGCAAAAACCAGTAGGAGATTATTCGGTTGAGTGGAACGCAAACGGATTATCAGAGGGTATTTATTTCTGCCTGCTACAATCAGGACAAAATTCGGAAACTATAAGAATTATAAAAAACAAATCACTTAACTAATTAAAATTCAAGGAGGAACATTATGAAAACAATTTTACCACTTTTCTTTTCCCTGCTTTCAATTTCCATTCTCAATGCGCAAAACCCTGAATGGATAACTTATACCAGTTCAAGTTCGGGCTTGCCAAGCAACATTGTGAGGTCTATTGCTATCGACGGTGTAGGAAATAAATGGATAGGAACTGATAAAGGACTTGCCAGATTTGATGGCACAAGCTGGACGGTTTACAAAAATGTAGTTCCGCTTTATGCCAGTAACGATTATGGGAGCATTGCGATTGATGGCTCCGGCACTAAATGGATGTCTGTTGGTGGCTTATTAGCAAAATTTGATGGTAAAAACTGGGTGGGTTATCCAACTGAAACGATTGGCGTATCATACAGCACAGTAACTTCAATAGCGTTCGATGGTTCCGGTAACAAATGGATTGGTACGACTACAGGAGGGCTTGCTAAATACGACGGCACAAACTGGACGTGGTACAATACCTCTAATTCGATGATACCTAAAAACTTCGTGCAATCCGTTGCGATTGATGCTTCAGGGAATAAATGGATCGGAACCTATGGGGGCGGACTTGCAAAACTTGATGGAACAAACTGGACGGTTTATAATACTTCAAATTCCCAAATACCCTCAAATGATTTACTATATTCAATGGCTATAGACGGTGCAGGGAATAAGTGGATGGGGCTTTTAAATTGGGGAGGGCTACTAAAATTTGATGGAACAAACTTTACTGTTTACAACAGTTCAAATTCGGGAATGCCAGCATACATGGATATCTTCTCAATAGCAATTGATGGAGCAGGGAATAAGTGGCTTGGAACGACTAGTGGCGGACTGGTAAAATTTGACGGTACAAACTGGACAGTTTATACTACTGCAAATTCGGGATTGCCTAACAACAATATCCGATCCATAGCCATTGACGGTGAAGGGAATAAGTGGATTTCTATGTACAATGGCGGTGTTGCTGTTTTTAAAGAAGGAGGAGTTGTTATGCCTGCAGCCCAGGCCCTTAATGGCAATTTCGACTACGGTTTGCAGAACTGGAATATCTCAACTTATGCTACCGGCGCTGCCGCAACTATTAAAGTTGATACCAACTCTGTTATTTCGGGACACAATTCGGCTGCTGTGGCAATATCTCAAACTACGGGTACCGACTGGCATATTCAAATGTGGCAATGGTTATCCATTAAGCAGGGCCATAAATATACAATTACCTTCAAAGCAAAAGCATCTGCTGCCAGGTCGATAATTTTGGCATTGCAGAAAGGCGTATCATCTTATACAACATATCTCTACAAAGCACATAACCTGACAACCCAGGTACAGACCTTTACTGACGAAGTAACTATAGATGCTACAGATATGGCTGCCAAGCTCCAGTTTTATCTTGGAGGCTCCACTGCAACGGTTTGGATTGATGATATAACCATTGTTGATACACCTCTGACAACCGGAATAGATGAGCAAACCGAAGTAAAAGAGAACCTCACTTTGGTGCAGAATTTCCCGAATCCATTCAATTCAACTACAACTTAAGTTCCGGGTTAAAGAACAGGGTTTTGTTTCACTCAAAGTATTTGATATAATGGGCCGTGAAGTTACAACCCTTGTAAATGAGCAGAAGTCCGCTGGCGATTATAAGGTTGAGTGGAATGCTACAGGAATGCCGGGCGGAATATACTTCTGCAAGCTGCAAAATCTTACCAATACAGAGGTGTTGAAGATGCAGATTCTTAAATAACGAAAACATACTACAAAACAAATAATGTAATTTAAAGAAAGGGAAAATAGCATGAAGAAATTTATTTTTATAAGTATAGTGATAATCTGCACTCTTACTAAAACATCAGCACAATGGGTTAACACTTATGGACCCGCCGGTGGAGTTTGTAATTCCCTTGTCGTCATTCATTCCAAGCTTTTTGTCGGATCAACGTTGACTACTGTCAGCTTTCCAAGTACAGGTATATTTGTATACGATACCGTTTACGATCCGAATGTTGCGTCATGCTGGCACATTGTTGATAGTACAATTATGAATAGCTTCCAATGCCTTGCTAAGTCAGGAGATGAACTTTACGCAGGCACTTCCTACGGAGGACAAGTCTTTCGGAGCGAAAATGATGGAACCAGCTGGGTAAATATTAGTAACGGTTTACCAGAGAATAAACTTGTTTTGTGCCTTGATTTCGTTCCGAAAGGAACAGACTCTACTTATATCTTTGCCGGCATCTGGGGCGAAGGAGTGTATCGTTCAATTGACAATGGAGCAAATTGGAAAGTAGTTAAAGCAGGACTAACTAACACTTTGGTTAGTTCATTAACCTCTATTCCTGACGGAACAGATAGGTCAACGCTCTTTGCCGGTACATATGGAGGCGGTGTGTTCCGATCCGCAAATTATGGAGAAAGTTGGACAGCCGTTAATAACGGATTGGACGATTTAATTGTAAATGCGTTTGCCGCATATTCAAATGGAACCGGTGGAACCAATTTGTTTGTTGCAGTCGGTAATTATGCCAGTGGAGGGAAAGGTGGCGTTTATCTTTCGAAAAATACTGGCGAAAGTTGGACTGCTGTCAATAATGGATTAAAGGCTATATACGCCCTTTCTTTTACAAGTTTGCCCAATGGCGCAGGTGGCACAAACCTCATTGCTGGATCCGATAGTGGCGTTTTTATCTCCTTCAATAATGGTTTAAACTGGTCGCCTTTCAACAAAGGTTTTAAGATCCCCATATTTTCGCTTACTGTGTTTGGCGAAAACCTTTTTGCCGGAGTCTTTTATCAAGGCGTATTCATGCGTCCTTTATCAGATATGACGATGGGAATTGGGGAACCAAAATCGGGAATTCCCGAAAACCGATTACAACAGAATTTCCCTAACCCATTTAATAATTCAACCACTATTAATTATGAGGTTAAAGAACAGGGAGTTGTAACCATGAAGATTATTGATTTGATGGGGAAGGAAGTTGCAAACCTGGTAAATGAGCAAAAGGTAAAGGGAGAGTATTCAGTTGAGTGGAACGCAGCGGGATTGGCAGGAGGAATTTACTTCTGCAGGTTGCAAACAGGCTCATTCTCAGAAACAACGAAACTGATATTTCAGAAATAACAATCATAAAACCATTAAAAAAATAAGGAGAAAAATAGGTATCTGTTTTTATTGATTTTCAAATGGATACAAATTGAAACTTCAATTTACAATTACAAACTAAAATAAAACCAAATGAAAAAAAAATGTTTATTTGCGCTATTATTCTCAGCAATTTTAGCTGCTGGTTGTAAAAAAAATAATGACGATCCTGCGGATACAGGAGCCATGGTAAGCACATTATTGGGCAATGGTGTAGCCGGTTATACCGGTGATGGTGGCCTTGCTATTAATGCTCAAACAACTGATCCTGATGGTTTAGGATTGGATGCACAAGGCAATATTTATTTCCCTGATTATGGTTGTATCCGTAAAATTGATGTGTCCACCGGAATTGTTACTACCGTTGTAGCCGGAAACCTGCCAGGCTTTTCGGGCGATGGTGGGCCGGCCCTTTCAGCGAGTATAAAGAATGGTACCAGTATTGTCTTTGACCAGTCAGGAAATATGTTTATAGCTGATTACTATAACAATAGGGTCCGAGAGATCAATAAATCTACCGGTATTATTACTACCGTAGCAGGAGGAGGAAACGGCACAACGGGAGATGGCGGCCCGGCGACTTCGGCAACGCTTATAAATCCAAGCGGTCTGGCCTTTGATAAAAATGGAAATCTTTATATCGCAGACTGGGCATCATCGGTTATCAGAAAGGTGAATATGACAACAGGTATTATAACCACCGTAGCCGGAAATGGCACTGCTGGATATAGCGGGGATGGACAATTGGCCACAAACGCACGTCTCTATGCTCCTTACGATGTATCCATTGATCCTGATGGAAATATTATTATAGCTGATTTTTGGAATGCACGAATACGGAAAGTGGATGGCTCTGGTATAATCAGCACAATTGCAGGAACAGGGGTACTTGGATATAATGGAGATGGCGGGCTTGCTACTGAAGCGGCTTTACATGGTCCTGCTAATATTGCACTTGATAATCAAGGGAATATTTATATATCCGATTGCAGAGCAAATGTTATCAGGAAGATAACCGTATCAACTGGAAAGATTACTACATGTGCAGGCACTGGAGTAGCTGCCTTTTTGGACGGAAAAGCATCCATAGCAGAATTTTCAGGTCCAGGCGAGATAAGGGTTGATGCCACCGGAAATATATATGTAGCAGACAGGCAGAATAGACGGATCAGGAAAATATCAATTCCATAAGTTAAATGAGCGATGCAGTTCAAGTTTTCAAAACCAATGGCGCTTTTGATCCTTATTGAAGTGTTTCATTATCAGCACTTGGGCCTGATATCTATTGGGATGGCTCAGTGTGAAGTGCAGTTACAACCCTGGTAAATGAGCAAAAGCCCGTTGGTGATTATAAGGTTGAGTGGAGCGCTACAGGAATGCCGGGCGGAATATACTTCTGAAGGCTGCAAAACGGGGGAACTTATGAGGTTAAAAAAATGCTGCTGTTGAAATAATTCGTGCCAGGTGTTGTATGACTTTTTCTGCTGAGTTCTGGTTTGTGTCTGGTAAAATCAATAAATGAATTCTTATAACTCACCATTTTTTACTTTCTATTCATTCACTTTCAAAAAAGGATAAGTTATGAAACACTTCAACGCATTTTTCGCATTGGCTTTTATTGCAACGTTCTTTTTGAGCATTACAACTAACGCACAACTCACGCAGCAGCCTTTAAAGGCAGCACTCAACCCTGACGGCTCGCTTATGAGCGGCCTGCAAGGAAGCTTCGATTCGCGCGGATACCGGATGTCAGAAGGCAAAAATGGAGAGCCATGCTTTTCTCCGGCCACTTCCCCGCTCAGTGCCGATGATAACTGGGATTCACAATTTATTTTTCCCGGGATGAACAGTACGGTTAATGCCGTAGCTGTTAACGGCAGCGATGTATATGCAGGTGGCTTGTTCACAACGGCTGGAGGTGTAGGTGCGAATTGCATTGCAAAATGGGACGGCACAACCTGGTCAACGTTGGGAATCGGAATAAATGGCTATGTATATGCCCTTGCAGTCATCGGGAGCAATCTATACGCAGGCGGCACCTTTACATCAATCGGAGGTACGAGTGCGAATTATGTTGCAAAATGGAACGGCACAAGCTGGTCGGCGTTGGGAAGCGGAACGAATTCGAATGTGGTTGCCCTTGCTGTTAACGGCAGCGATTTGTACGCGGGCGGCTCCTTCACAACCGCAGGAGGTGCGG
>JBBSDG010000070.1:0-14247 GCA_038249635.1 Bacteroidales bacterium
AAAGTAAAACCGGGTGAAGTCTTTGCGCAACTTCCTGCATCTCCGCCTGCCGGAAGTGAAGATATGTCGGATATTATGAGTGATTTCGAAAGCATAATTATGCCGGGGATCACCCATTGGCAGAGCCCGAATTTCTTCGCGTATTTCCCTGCC
This sequence comes from Bacteroidales bacterium, assembly GCA_038249635.1. Taxonomy (GTDB): domain Bacteria; phylum Bacteroidota; class Bacteroidia; order Bacteroidales; family UBA4417; genus UBA4417. The sequence continues at coordinate 154 of JBBSDG010000070.1, forward strand.
AACGGCAGCTATCCCAGCATACTGGCCGAAATGCTTACCGCTTCACTTGGCGCGCAGTGCATGGTTTGGGACACCTCCCCTGCCGCAGCCGAGCTGGAAGAAATGATGATGAACTGGCTCAAAACCATGACCGGCTTACCCACCAACTGGCACGGTGTAATCCAGGATACGGCATCTACCTCCACACTGGCAGCCATTTTATGCGCCCGTGAAAAGCACAGTGAATACGGAATTAATGAAAGCGGGTTTAAAGGACTTGAAAAACTGCGTGTTTATTGCTCTTCAGAGGCCCATTCGTCGGTCGAAAAAGCGGTGAAAATTGCCGGGATAGGGCGGCAAAACCTGGTGAAAATTACAACCGACGCTCAATACCGAATGAATCCGGACATGCTCCACAAGGCAATTACTGATGATATCGCCGCCGGGTTCATTCCATTGTGCGTGGTGGCAGCTCTTGGAACCACAGGCTGCACCTCGGTTGATCCACTTGGTGAAATTGCTTCCGTTTGTGAAGAATACAAAATCTGGCTTCATGTGGATGCGGCTTATGCAGGATCGGCTTTGCTACTGCCCGAATACCGCTGGATGATAAAAGGAATCGAAAAAGCAGACAGCTTTGTGTTTAATCCGCACAAATGGATGTTTACCAATTTCGATTGCTCGGCCTATTTTGTAAAAGACAAGGAAGCGCTTATCCGTACCTTCGAAATACTACCCGAATACCTGAAAACCGGGAACCAGGGCCTGGTGAACGATTACCGCGACTGGGGAATTCCATTGGGACGCAGGTTCAGGGCGCTGAAACTATGGTTTGTGATACGCTCATTCGGCGTTACTCAACTGCAGGAAATGATCAGGGAACATATACGGATTGCCAGGTGGCTTGAGAAACAGATCATCGCAGAACCAAATTTCGAAATTATGGCCCCGGTTCCGCTGAGCTTGGTTTGTTTCCGCTATCATCCTTCCGGAATTAATGACACCGATAACCTGAACCATATTAATACTGAATTGTTAAGTAAACTTAATACTAGCGGACGAATTTTTCTCACGCATACCAAACTCAATGGGCAATACACCCTTCGCATGTCGATTGCCGGAACTCAAACCACAAATCATCATGTGGAAAAGGCATGGGAACTGATAAAGGAAACTTCAGGCAAAATGCAAAAGCAATAAACGATGAAAATACTTTTATTCATACTGACAGCATTTTTCTGCTTCACTTTTGTGAAAGGACAGACAAATGTTTACCATCCTTTTCCTGATTCGAATGCTGTGTGGACAGTACGAGCGGGCGGATGTTGTACTTCCGGTTGCCCATCACCACCAAGTCCAAATCCAGTACTGGACGATTATAGCTTTTCGTATTTCTCAGAAAAAGATACTTTGATAAACGGTTTGAAATGCAATAAACTATATCAATCAGGGTTTGTCCACTCCTATTGTATGTTTGGTAACTACATCAACAACTGGTCGCCCATACACAAAACGTATGTTGGTGCATTCCGGCAAGATATTCAATTAAAGAAGGTATTATTTATTTTTCCGTCAACAAGCAAGGAATGTTTACTCTATGATTTTAGTTTGAATGTTGGTGACACTTTAGAGGGTGGTTGTTTGGAAGGCGAAATAATCATCTCTTCAATTGACTCTGTACTTATTGGCAATAAATACCGGAACAGGTTTCACCTTTCAAATTCCACATATTCAATAATTGAAGGAGTTGGAAGTACGGCTGGCTTATTTGAACCTTTTTTCCCTTTCGAATATAGTGGCACATTGAATTGTTTTACACACAACGGACAAACTATTTATCCTGACACAATAACAACCTGTGAAATTGTAACTCATGCGAATGAAGTTAAAAGCGTACTATCTATTTTAATTTCACCAAATCCTTTCATCACTCAAACGTCTGTGAGGTCAAATCAAATTTTAAATAATGCAATAGTAACAGTTTACAACTCACTCGGACAGCAGGTAAAACAAATTAAAAATATTACAGGACAGACAGTAACGCTAAACCGAGACAAACTGCCAGGTGGAATGTATTTTATTCATTTGACACAAAACGATAAGACAATTTCAACAGGCAAAATAGTTATTACCGACAACTAATGTATTTGCTCAAAGGCAAAAATGCACTGTGCCTACAAAGGATAATTACATTTGATTTAAACCAGACCAGGAATAGCCAAAAATAATTCGTCAATAAATTATTAATTTACAGCATTTTAAATTGAACTTTGAATAAATTTGATTGTTAAGTTTGGGTTAGCATTGCATTTGTATTTATATAATGTTTACTTTTGCAATAGAGTAATGACATACTACAATACCACCCTATCGAAAAACGACATGAAAACCAAAAGCGCAAATTCTTACTTCTTCTTTTTTTATTTTACACCGAAGCCGGACTGATACGTTATTGCTAAAAATTAATAATGTGAAAGTCCCGGAAGATTCGGGACTTTTTTTTGTTTAAGATTATGACGCCACCACTAAAAGAAAATATTATCAGCGTAGCCATACAAGGCGGATTCGGCGCTTTTCACGAGCTTGCCGCAAAGGCATTTTTCGATAACATTAATATTGAAATTGTTCCCTGCGAAACTTTTTCTGATCTGTTCAATGAACTCCAGGACCGGAAAGTGGATTGCGGAATCGTTGCCATGGAGAATTCCGTTGCCGGGAGCCTTCTTCAAAACCTGACCTTGCTTCGCGAAAGTGGTCTGTCCATCATGGGTGAACAGTATCTGCGGGTGGTTCAGCATCTGATCGCACTTCCGGGTCAGACTATTGATGATATCCGTGAAATTCATTCCCATCCTATTGCCATCCAGCAATGTCATGTTTTTCTGAATGAACTGCGTCGTAAAGGTGTGAAAATCATCGATTCCGCTGATACCGCACTTAGCGTTAAATGGATCAGGGACGAAAATCTGATGGAAATTGGCGCTCTTGGCAGCGAACTGGCCGCCCAGATGTATGATATGGAAATTCTGAAAAGAGCAGTTGAAACCAACAAGCGTAATTTCACCCGCTTCCAGATTATTACCGAAAGCGATAAAGTGAAAGAGCTGGAACAAATTGCCAATCAGAAAATCAACAAGGCAACCCTTTGTTTTTCGTTGCATCACGAGGAAGGCCGGTTGTCGCAGGTGCTGTCGGTACTTTCATTTTATAAAATGAATCTCACAAAAATTCAGTCCTTGCCGATTGTTGGTATCGAATGGGAATATTTTTTCTACATCGACCTGGTTTTTACCGACTATATCCGTTACCAGCAGGCTTTGGAAGCAGTGAAACCTTTAACCGAACAATTACAAATACTGGGAGAATATCAAAATGGACAACGCCCAAGCGAAAATACAACCATCATCGAGGACTGAACTGGTACAGGAATATTACTTTTCGCATAAACTCAGGCAGATTGACGAGATGCGCAAAGCCGGTTTGGATATTATCAATCTTGGTATCGGCAGCCCTGACCTACCTCCTTCTCTTGCTGCAATCGAAAAACTCAGCGAAGCAGCCAGGTTACCAAATGTTCATGGCTACCAGAGTTACAATGGTATTCCTGCACTTCGCAAAGCATTTGCTGATTGGTACCAGAAATATTTCCATGTAACCCTTAATCCGGATAACGAAATTCTTCCTCTGATCGGATCGAAGGAAGGAATCATGCATATCAGCATGGCTTTTGTAAACGAAGGTGACGAAGTTTTGGTCCCGAATCCCGGGTACCCTACTTATACTTCGGTTACGAAATTAACCGGCGGCAAAGTCCGTTCATATAACCTTGATGCACAACACAACTGGCATCCGGATCTCAATGAATTGGAAAACAGCGATCTGAGCAAGGTTAAAATCATGTGGGTCAATTATCCGCATATGCCAACTGGCGCAAGCGGAAATGTAAAACTGTTTGAAAACCTGGTTGCGTTTGCACACAAACACAGTATTTTGTTGTGCAACGATAATCCTTACAGCTTCATTCTGAACAATACACATTTAAGTTTATTATCGGTGGACGGAGCAAAGGAAGTCTCTCTGGAACTGAACTCCATGAGCAAGTCGCATAATATGGCCGGATGGCGTATAGGGATGGTAGCGGGTCATTCAGAATACATTAAAAGCATAGTGAAAGTGAAAAGCAATATGGATTCGGGTATGTTCCAGCCTATGCAACTTGCTGCTGTTGAAGCATTAAACTGCAATGATGAATGGTATTCTTCAGTAAACGAAATCTACACCAAACGCCGCAAACTGGTTGAACAGATCATGCAAAAACTGAATTGCACCTTCGATGCTGCTCAAACCGGACTTTTTGTTTGGGGAAAGATTCCTTCAAATTATGCCAGCGGCGAAGAACTCACCGAAGAACTTCTTCATAAATCCAATGTATTTATTACACCGGGAATGGTTTTCGGAGACCAGGGAAATGATTATATCCGCATTTCGCTTTGCGCAAACGAACAGATGCTGTGTAAAGCATTGGACAGGCTTAGGGCGAGGAAAGAGAATTAATTTACGAGGTACGACTTACGATTTATGAATGAGGATTTACAAGGTACGATTTACGAAGTACGATTTACGAATGGGGAATATCTTCCTTTACACCTTTGAACCTTGAACAATTTTGAACCTTGAACGCGTAGCATTGAACCCTTTAATAGTGAATAATGAATAGTGAATAACGAATAACGAATAATTTACGAATGACGATTTACGAATGACGAATGGACTCTTGACAACTTTGAACCTTGAACGCCGCAGGCATTGAACTTTGAACACTGAACCTTGAACGCGAAGCATTGAACGCGAAGCATTGAACTTTGAACCTTGAACAAATAAAAGAACAATTTTTTATGAAAGTATGTATTATCGGAATCGGACTAATAGGCGGCTCGCTGGCCATTGACCTGAAAAGGCGCGGTTTTGCAAGTGTTATAATAGGTGTTGACAGCAACAAGCATCACCAGAATATTGCTTTGCACAGCGGCCTGGTGGATAAAATCGATACCCTGGAAAATGCTGTAAGAAAATCCGATCTGATCATATTAAGCACACCGGTAAGTGCCAACAAGGAAATGCTGCCCGAAATACTTACCCTGATGGATGGCACTTCCAAAGTAGTTACTGATATGGGCTCAACCAAGTCGGGTATTGCTGAAGCGGTGATCAACCACCCAAACCGTGGACGTTATGTGGCATCTCATCCTATGGCCGGAACTGAGTTTTCGGGACCAATGGCAGCTATTGGAAAACTATTCGACTACAAGCATGTCATCATCTGCGACAAGGAACTTTCGGATGAGGATGCACTCAGAACAGTTATCGGAATGTACAACATACTCAACATGCGCATTTCCTATATGAAGTCCGTGGATCACGATATACATGTAGCCTATGTTTCTCATATCTCACATATCACATCATTTTCACTGGCACTCAGTGTACTTGATAAGGAAAAAGACGAAGAAAATATCCTCAAACTGGCAGGCGGGGGTTTCGAATCAACAGTCCGGTTGGCGAAAAGCAACGCCGAAACCTGGGCGCCTATCTTTTTGCAAAACGCTGATTATATCATCGAAGTATTAGACAATTACCTGGAGAAAATGAATCTTTTCAGGAAATATATACTAGAGAAAAACCCCGAAGGACTTACTGATCTAATGAATGAAGCTAATAAAATAAGAAAAATATTGAATTAAGGGATCAGGGGTTGGGAGTTAGGGGTTGGGGTAACCTAACTAAGTTATCTCTAAAAAAATTTTCGTAACCATTTACATTTAACAAAAGCCATTAACAAACCAATATTATGGAAACAAAATTGCAAATTGAACCCATTCAAAACTGGAGTATATATAAAGGTCGGCCCTTACTGATTTCGGGGCCATGCAGTGCCGAAACCGAAGAACAAACCATGGATACCGCCCGCCAGTTGGCAGCTTTGAAAAAAGTGGATGTCTTCAGGGCTGGCATCTGGAAACCACGTACAAGGCCCAATGCATTCGAAGGTGTCGGCCACGAAGGGCTGAAATGGCTGAAAATGGTAAAAGAAGAAACCGGAATGCCTACCGGAACCGAAGTTGCCACGCAGAAACACGTTTACGAAGCCTTAAAATTCGGTGTTGATGTGCTCTGGATCGGTGCACGAACCTCAGCAAACCCTTTCGCCATGCAGGAAGTTGCTGATGCACTGAAAGGCGTTGACGTAATGGTATTTGTTAAAAATCCAGTTAATCCAGATCTCGAATTGTGGATAGGCGCCATTGAGCGTTTGTATGCAGCCGGCGTAAGGCGCATAGGTGCAATTCACCGTGGGTTTTCAGCTTACGAAAAAACAGCATACCGAAATCAGCCCAAATGGCAGATACCCATTGAGCTTCGTCTTCGGATTCCGGAATTGCCGTTGCTTTGCGATCCAAGTCATATTGGCGGCGCCAGGGCATTTTTATTCGAAATTGCACAGGAAGCTATGGACTTGAATTATGACGGACTGATGCTCGAATCGCACCGGGATCCCGGCAACGCATGGAGCGATGCAAGCCAGCAGGTTACGCCACAGGCTTTGCTCGAATTGCTCAACAAACTGGTGCTTCGTCAGCCGGTTTCGCACGACAGTAAATTTACTGAGGTACTGGGCGCACTCCGCACCCAGATTGATATGTTCGACAACCAGCTCCTCGACCTGCTTGAGCAGCGGATGATTGTAACCGAAGCCATTGGTAAAGTTAAAAAGGAGAACAATATCACTATTCTTCAAAACCAACGCTGGGAAGAAATTATCCGGAAAGTGGCAGCAAAAGGCGCGAAAAAAGGTTTGAGTGAGGAATTTATCGACCAATTGTTTAAAGCCATTCACCAGGAATCCATCAATCACCAGATAAAAGTGATGAATGTTCCTGTTTAGTCAGGGAAACCAGCATTGATGAGATTTCATATATAATCTGGTAAGCAGTAAGAGTAATTCAAAGTTACTTGTGCTTTGATTTAGATTGTATCTTTGATTGGCCGTACTCATGATTTTTAAATCAGTGGTACGGCCAATTTTCATAATAATATCTCTAAAAACAGAACATATGCATAAATTCATCGCTTTCGGAATTTGTATTTTTCTAAGTCTGTATAGTTTAGCCCAGGATCGTATAACCGGACGGACTTTTGCCACCCGCTCCGAAATTATCGGCCAGCACGGCATGGTAGCTACGAGCCAGCCACTTGCAACACAAATCGGGCTTGATATCCTGAAAAAAGGCGGCTCTGCCGTTGATGCTGCTATTGCGGCAAATGCTACTCTTGGCCTTATGGAACCCACAGGTTCTGGAATCGGGGGCGATCTGTTTGCCATTGTTTACGAAGCAAAAACCGGAAAACTTTATGGCTTGAATGCTTCCGGGCAGTCGCCAAAAGGACTGACTTTGGAATATTTCAAAGGAAAAGGTTTAAAAAGCATTCCATCTTTCGGTCCATTGCCGGTAAGTGTGCCAGGATGTGTTGATGGATGGTTCGAATTGAATAAGCGTTTCGGGAAGCTTACCATGGAGCAGCTTTTGGCGCCTGCCATAGGTTACGCTGAAAACGGGTTTCCTGTAACTGAACTGGTGGCTTATTACATGGGAAAGTCAGTTGTGGCTATGGGTAGTAAGTTCCCGAATGTTCTCGAAACCTACACTATTGATGGTAAAAATGCACCACAAAAAGGTGATATTTTTAAAAATCCGATGTTGGCAAAGACTTACCGTAAAATTGCAAAAGGAGGCCGCGATGCTTTTTATACCGGTGAAACAGCTCATACCATATCCGATTTCATGAAATCACAGGGCGGATTTTTAAGTTATGATGACCTGGCTTCGCATCACTCCGAATGGGTTGAACCCGTTACTACCAGTTACCGTGGCTATGATGTTTGGGAACTGCCTCCGAACGGGCAGGGAATTGCTGCGCTTGAAATGCTGAATATTCTGGAAGGATATGATTTTTCGAAAATTCCATATGGAAGTTCTAAGCATATCCACTTATTTACTGAAGCCAAGCAACTTGCGTTTGAAGACCGGGCAAAGTATTACGCCGATATGCAGTTTGCAAAAGTTCCGGTGCAACAACTTATCAGTAAATCCTATGCCGACCAGCGCCGTAAACTTATTGACGATAATAAAGCAGGCATCTACAAAGCAGGCGATCCTATGGAAGGAGGCACTGTATATCTTACAACTGCCGATAGCGAAGGCAATATGGTTTCGCTAATCCAGAGCAATTACCGTGGAATGGGTTCAGGAATGGTGCCGCCCGGATTAGGATTTATGCTCCAGGACCGCGGCGAACTCTTTAATCTTGACCCAAATCACGCCAACGCTTTTGCTCCCGGGAAACGCCCGTTTCATACTATAATTCCATGTTTTATCACAAAAAACTCAGTGCCCTTCGTAAGCTTCGGAGTAATGGGCGGTGATTTTCAGCCTATGGGTCATGTTCAGATTGTTATGAACCTTATTGATTTCGGAATGAACCTGCAGGAAGCCGGCGATACTCCCCGAATGAGTCATGAAGGCGGGAGTGATCCGACAGGTAACGGCACGCCGGGGCGCGGAGAAATTCAGCTTGAAAGCGGGTTTGATTACCAGGTTATCCGCGAGCTGATGCAAATGGGGCATAAAATCGGTTATACCTTTGGTGACTATGGCGGCTACCAGGCAATTATGTACGATCAAACCCGTAAAGTCTATTTCGGAGCCTCCGAATCACGTAAGGATGGGCAGGCGGCCGGGTATTGATAGCCGTGAAAAGCTTAGATTTATAAATTCGGGGAAAGGCGATGCGGTGAATGGCGAAAGGAGATTGCGTATAATCAGATTTTTCTAAAGCCATCGGCTCCTGATGCATAAGCTGATCAATTCGGCAATATTATGGGTAAGCGTTTTCTCCATGCTGTTACGCTTATGGTTTTTAACGGTATGAATACTCAGGCTGAGTTTATCTGCAATCATTTTGCTGCTCAGTCCTTCGAGGCAAAGCCTGATGATTTCCTTTTCACGCGGCGATAACTGCCCGTTGAGTGTTTCTCCATATACCTTTGCGAAGACTTTTTTACACCCATCATCGGACGAATACCTGAAAATGGTCAGCACCATGGTGTCTTCAGTCTTTATATCCCCGATTTCGGTAAAAATTATCAGATTCAGAACAGGAAGGCATGTATCCTCTGAAAAAGAAATAATTCCCTCATGAAGAAATTGCGAGATATTGCCATCGGTATGGGAATAACGGTGGTTGAAGCAAAACCTGTATTCCGAAAGTTCCTCAACAGGGATGGAGTACATAAATCTTTGAATATCAGGCAAAATTTCCTCACACCAGAGCAATCGGTCTTCGGTATGAAAATGGAGTGGGTGAAAGTCCTGAAATTCTTCCTGTAGCTCATTATTTACACAACTGCAAAAATCCTGACAATTCTCATGTATGCATGTAAACTGCTTTCCGAAATTATCAACCAGACAATAGCCGAAGAAGTGTAAGGGATTATTTTCTGGCGTATTGTGATTTAAGGTCTTTCCATAGTGTAAAAAATCATTATTTGCACTGTTTTTACTGTAAACTTCATGGTAATCTTTGGAAAAATGTAAAGCTTCATTCTCGGTTTTCATAATGAAACGCATTAATTGATAGTGGTTGGACATCAAATAATTGCAACGGATAAATCTGAAAACGAAGAGTCCTTAAAACTATAGATTCCGCAACCTATATTACAGACTATTGATTATTCAGAAAAAACAGTAACATGAATCTCAATAGAGCTTACTAGGAGAAGCCATTGCGGAAAATGGCTCTTATAAATATATACTTTGCAGTATGTAAAACAAACTCTTTAACATACTAATTCCTTAAAAGTTCGATTTGTGATTTGTGTGAAGGTTAAAAAAATGAAATTAAAAATTATTTCGAAAATCTTACGCCAGATTTATATTCATTGATGCTACAGCTTGGAGATAAGAATTTCCAATCGAAAATAATAAAACAATAACGCGTGTTTATAAATTATGAAAATGGCTGCCTCAAATCGGGGCAGCCATTTTTTTATTATCTGAAAGAAAGTACTCCCTTCTGATCAAATTCTGATCATTCGCGGTATGGTATAACTATAAATACAGCGGTATCAGAAAGTTTGTTTATCCATTACTTATCGCCCTGTTCAGGAATGCCATAAACGGCTGAAGTTCTTTTACCAGTTCCAGGACATGTTTCGGGTAGTTATCGGAAACAACAGTTTTATCAGGAATCTGCTGCGAAACAATATAGGAGCGGTATTTCAACAGTTCAATATCGGGGAAATCGGCCGGAAAATCTTTAGGTGCTTTTTTCATTTTGTCAAAATCGCCCAGTTGATCGAAATGCTTTTTAAAAGAAGGTTTTCCCAATATTTCCTTTAGCTCCGGGCTGTGGTAATACACTTCATTTCTCAGCATTTTCAAGGTATCAGGTTGTGGCTGATAAACACCGGCGGCAAGCATGGATTCGCCAGGCTCGAAATGAAAATAATATCCCGGGAAAGCAGTTTTGCGGCCACCACGGGCTATAAATCCTCCGAAATTAGTCTTGTAAGGTGATTTATCCGCTCCAAATCTCACATCCCTGAAAATACGGAATACACAGTCTTTCATGGCCGGAGTTTGTACCGAAGGATCAATAGCTGAAATAGTGGTTATCATTTCCGACATAAAACTTTCCACTTCCTTTTTCGAAGCCTCGTACCATTTTTTGTTCTCCGAAAACCATTCACGGTTATTGTTCAGCTTTAATTGATTAAGGAAATCAAAAATAACAGTTGCATCCATAGCTTTTTCTTCTGATTTAGTGTTTGTACAAAAATAGCATTTATAGCCGACATCAGGATAAGCGATTCATCAAATATTCGTTATTGGAACGCAAAATAATATTTCCAATTTATATAGAAAACAGTAAGCAGTTATTTTATTTCATATATTAGTGCAAAATTTTGGAACAGATGAGAATAAGTTTAATCCTGCTTATTTTTTTAGGGCTATTAAAGGCAGCTCATGCCCAATCGGAATGGAACTCACTGGGCAGTCGTGCAGCCGGTATGGGATTTTCGTCGGCTGCCACCAGCGATTTCTGGAGCGTGAACAACAACCAGGCAGGAATGGCTTTTTACAATAAAACCGCGGCAGGTGTATATTTCGAAAACCGCTTCGTAATAAAAGAATTAGGAACTCAAGCCGGTGCATTTGTTTTAAAAACAAAACATGGAGTGCTGGGCGCAACTTTAATTTATTCGGGCGATGCCAATTACAATACAACCAAAGCAGGTTTGGCTTATGCGTTAAAATTAGGAAAATATTTTTCGGCAGGGATTCAGCTCGATTATATAGGTACAGCCCTGGGTGAAGATTACGGAAAACGCAGTAACTTTACTTTTGATGCCGGCATTATGGTTAAGATAACGGAGCAGCTCACCTTCGGTGCGCATACTTTCAACCCAATGCATGTAAAACTTTCCGACTATAATAACGAAAGTATCCCCACCACGCTGAATGCCGGTTTTGGTTTTACATTCTCCGACAAACTGCTGCTCACAGCCGAAGCTTGCAAAAACAGTGAATTCCCAATGGAATTCCGTTCGGGTGTTGAATATAAACTGGGTAAAATTGCATACGCCCGCGTGGGACTGAGTACCAACCCTGCGCGTTATACTTTTGGTTTTGGCCTTGAAATGAAAAAGCTAACTTTGGATTTATCCTCATCGCTACATTCACAATTGGGCTATTCGCCACAGGTTTCGATGCAATATTCTTTTTAAACACTGCTTTCAATACGGGTAGCAATGCTGAAACTCCAGATCTGTCTTCTTTTTATTTTTATTTTCGTTTGCCTGGGCGAAGCTTTTGCACAGCAACCCGACACCACAAAGTACACGGGAACCGAAGTAATTGAACAACAGATTGAGAACATTGCCGAGCGCACGGATGTTGAAATGGATTATAGCGATTGGGTTGAAGAGATGAACCTGCTGCGCCAACGGCCAGTTAACCTGAACTCAAACGACGAAAATGAACTGCGTAGGCTTTTCTTTCTGAACGATTTGCAGATTGCCAATTTACTTGATTACACGCGTCAATTTGGGTTGCTGGCGTCAATTTATGAACTTCAGGTAATTGATGGATTTAACGAAAAAGTGATTTCGCAGATACTTCCGTTTATTTCATTATCACCCTATGTGCCTGAGAAATTCTCATTGAAAAAGGCACTGAAATATGGCGGCACGGATGTAATGCTTCGCTACCAGCGTGTATTGCAGCAGCAGGCAGGATATGCCACAGTTCCGGATTCAGTGCGGCAGGCACATCCCAATAATTATTACCTCGGAAATCAGAATGCTCTTTTTGTAAGAATACAGTATTCGTATAAGGATTATCTGAAATTTGGTTTTGTGGGCGAAAAAGATCCAGGCGAACCATTTTTACCAAAATCTGATACCTTACGAAAGGGTTTTGATTTTTATTCGGCCCACCTTTTTCTGAAAAATATCGGTATTGTTAAACAACTGGCCATTGGGGATTATCATGTGCAATTCGGTCAGGGTTTAACCATGTGGTCGGGGTTTTCGGTGGGAAAAGCTGCCGGATCGGTGGTAATGCGAAAACGTGCACCGGCTTTACGCCCTCATGCTTCGTCCAACGAATATGCATTTATGAGGGGAATTGCAACCACAGTAGCTCTTGGTAAATTCGACCTTACCGCCTTTTATTCAAACCGCAGAGTTGACGCTAACCTGGTTCCTGCCGACACACTAAGCTCGACCGAAGATTTGGTAACATCGTTACAGCAATCCGGCTATCACCGCACACCGGCTGAACTTGCCGATAAAGGAGCCAACCACGAAATAACCGCAGGCGGGCACCTGGCCTGGAACGGTCAACGTCTGAGAGCCGGCATAACCATGTTTCATGTCAATTATTCCATACCATTTGAACCACAGGATTCGCCTGATAAGATATTTCAGCCCACGCTCAATTCAAATACCTATGCCGGAATAGATTATAGCTATAATTACCGATCACTCACGCTATACGGCGAAGCATCGAAACAGGTTGATGCCGGACTTGCATTTCTGCAAGGGCTTTCCTTTAGCCCCGACCCAAAACTTGCTTTTGCGATGGTTTACCGCAATTATCCGAAAAATTATCTCAATAATTTTAATGCCGCATTTGGCGAAAGCAGTAACAGCACCAACGAAGAAGGCTTATACATGGGAATGGTTTCAACGCCTTTCAACAAAATTACTCTGAGTGCTTATGCCGATTTATTTCGCTACAAATGGCTGCGTTACCGTGTTGATGCGCCCTCCTCGGGTCAGGAATATTCGGCCCAGCTTGTTTATAATATTTCCAGGAGAGGTGATCTGATTTTTGGCTTCCGGCAATTGATTAACCCGATGAACTATTCGATCATAAATGATAAAATGAACGTGATAGGCGACTCGAAACGTAACTATTTCAGGATGCAGTTAAACTACCAGGCTTTGGTGTGGCTAAAACTGCAAAGCCGTGTCGAAATCACCAAACGGAATGCTCCTGATAAAAACCAGGAAACAGGATACCTTATGTACCAAGGATTTCAGGTAAAACCATTAAAAAAAGACCTGAGTGTAAGCTTCAGGTATCTGCTTTTTGATACCGATTCGTACGATACCCGATTGTACACTTTTGAACAGGATGTTCCATTCTCTTTTTCGGTACCGGCATTTTCGGGTAAGGGCAGCCGTTTCTATATTCTTTTCAGCTCACATTTGTATCGGAATCTTTCAGTAATACTGCGGTATTCGCAAACATGGTATTCCGACCGGAAAGTGATAAGCAGCGGGAATGATGAGATCATCGGGAACAAAAAATCAGATTTCAAAGCCGTACTGAAGCTATCATTTTAATATACAGCAACCTGCCCGGCAATAACTTTTTTAGTTGAGACACCGAACCCTCTTTTATTATTGAGAAATTAGTTTATTTTTGCTGCTCAGCAAACAACTTAAACCAGATACAAACCAAATCTTAAAGTTATGTTTAAACAACA